>JASHQV010000272.1 GCA_030038955.1 Solirubrobacteraceae bacterium | reverse complement strand
AGCGCCCGAGGGGAGCCGCGAAAGCTGGTATCCCTGAGCGTCGATGAATGACGAGCGGATCCTCGTCTCGCGCATCCGGCTGGCGGTGGTCGGGCTGCTGGCCTTGTTCCTGCTGGGTGGAGCGTTCACCCGCATTCCCAACGATCCGATGCTCAGCGCGGTCGGGATCGCCGTGGCGCTGCCGGCTGCGGCTGTCGCCAGCGCCCGGCGGCCCCGGCTGGCGGTGGCGCTCAGCCTGCTGGCCGGGATCGGGGTCGTGCTCGACGCCGGCGGCTCGCACAGCTCCCTCGGGTACTTCGGGCTGTGCGCGCTGGCACTCCTGTGCGTGCTGATCGCCGGGCCACGCCGTGGTGCGGTGTTCACGATCGCGGCGCTGGCGCTACTCGGGGAACGGTTGGTGTCGTCGAGCTTCGACGTCGGCTGGCTGCCGTGGATCGGCGGCGTCGCCGTGTCCGCCGTCGGTGCTGCCGTGATCGTCCACGAGCAGCGGTTGCTGGCGCAGCTTCGCATCGCCCAGGCTGACCTCGCCGCCCGTTCACGCGCCGAGGAACGGGCGCGGATCGCGCGTGACGTGCACGACGTGATCGCCCACAGCCTGACCGTTTCGTTGATGCACATCACGGGCGCGCGGCTGGCGGTTGAGCACGATCCCGCGGGTGCCGCGCGAGCGCTTGCCGAAGCCGAACGGCTCGGGCGTGAGAGCCTCGACGAGGTTCGCTCGATCGTCGGACTGCTGCGCACCGGCGCCGATGCGGACAGCTCGGCGCTGACGCCGACGCCGGGGATCGCACGGCTGGACGAGCTCGTCGAGCGGTTTCGCGCGGCCGGCGCGGAGATCTCGCTCGAGCGCGGCAAGGAGCTCGAGCAAGTGCCGGCCACGGTCGGGGCGACTGCCTACCGGATCGCCCAGGAGGCGCTGACCAACGCCGCCAAGCACGCGCCCGGCAGCACCGTCCTGGTGCGAGTCGCCACTCCCGGCGGAAGGCTCGAGCTGTCGGTCGAGTCGGACGGGCCGCCAGCTGGCGGCCGTGGACACGGCCTGCAGACGATGCGCGAGCGGGCCGAGGCGGTCGGGGGCACCGTGATCGTGGGTCCTGCCGAGCTCGCCGGAGGCACCGGCTGGCAGGTCAGGGCATCGCTGCCCTCGCCCGGAGCTGGCGGCGGAACGTGATCCGGGTCCTGCTGGTGGACGATCAGGAGCTGATTCGCTCCGGCCTGCGCTCGATCCTCCGCGAGCAATTCGGCTTCAAGGTGGTCGGCGAATGCGGTCATGGTGGCGAGGTTGCCGGCGCGGTCGGCGCGTTCACACCTGACGTCGTGCTGATGGATGCCCGTATGCCGCTGGTCGATGGAATCGAGGCGACCCGGCGGCTGCGAGCCGAGCCGCAAGCGCCTCCGGTTCTGGCGCTGACCACGTTCGACGACGACGAGGTGCTCGCCGGGATGCTGCGCGCCGGCGCCGCCGGATTCGTGCTGAAAGGCGTGCCCGCGGAGGACCTGCAGCGCGCGGTGCGAACGGTTGCAGCGGGTGAGGCATGGCTCGATCCGAGTATCACCGGTCGCGTGCTGGAGGTCTTCCGGGACGCGCCGGAACCCGGGTCGGCTGACGCCGCGGTGAGCTCGCTGACGGCTCGCGAGCTCGAGGTCCTGCGCCTGATCGGCGCTGGCCTCACCAACGACGAGATCGCGGCGAAGCTGTTCCTGACGCCGGGCACGGTCAAGAGCCACGTCAACCACATCTTCTCCAAGCTCGATCTCCGCAACCGTGTGGAGGCGGTGATCTTCGCGTTCGACCATCGGCTCGCGCGGCCCGGGAAGAGCCCCGACTAGTCGCGCGGGCGCCTAGGAACCTCGTTGCCTCAGATGCCACCCCAGATCGTCCTCCTGCGCGGCGTCAACCTCGGCCCCGCCAACCGCCTGGCGATGTCGGCGCTGCGCGAGGCGCTCAGCGGCGCCGGCTTGGAGCAGGTCCGCACATACCTGCAGAGCGGCAACATCGTGCTCGGCAGCGCCGAGCCGCCGGATGCGCTCGCCGGTCTCGTGGGCGCGCTGATCGCGGAGCGGTTCGGCTTGCACATCCAGGTCGTCGCGCGTACGCGCGACGACCTGGCCGCGACTGTCGCCCGCAACCCGCTCGCAGACGTCGCCACCGACGACAGGCGCTACCAGGTGAGCTTCCTGTCGGCTGAGCCGCCCGCCGACGCGGTCGAGCGGCTCCGGCGCCGCGCGGCCGCCGGTGAGCGCTTCGAGGCGATCGGGCGCGAGCTGTACGCCTGGCATCCCGACGGCGTCGCCCGCTCGAAGCTGGCGGCCGCGCTCGCCGCCAAGGGCGCGTTCGGCCCCGAGATCGTCGCCACCGCGCGCAACTGGAGGACCGTGGCGACGCTGCTCGAGATGGCGCGGGCTGCGCCTGCTTGCGGGGGCGCCCCTGCGCACACGGGTGTGCCTGCCGGGGCAGGTCCCGAGCAACGATAAGTTCGCCAACCCCCACCGCCCGGACGGGGTGGGCGAACTTATCGTTGCTGACGGGCACATTTGGCGCCAACCCCCTCGGCTGAAAGGGGGGTGGGGGAAGTTGTGGTCGCCGGTAGGAGCGCGATGGCCGTTGTCGGCTTGCGCCTGCTTCTGCGAGTCGACGCAGGCCCCCGCTTGTGCGCCGCCGCGGTGCCCCAAGCCCGCGGCGGCGAGAACGCCGCTGGTGGTGTCGTAGGCCTGGCGGGCAGAGAGGCTGCCAGTGGTGGGCGGCCCGCGGAGCCGTCAGTGGTGGGCGATCACTTTGTCGATCAGCCCGTACTCGGCCGCCTCGTCGGCCTTGAAGAAGCGGTCGCGCTCCATGTCTGTGTGCACCTGCTCGACCGGCTGGCCGGTGTGCTTGGCGTAGATCTCGTCAATCCGGTTGCGGATGTTGAGGATCTCTCGCGCGTGGATCTCGATGTCGGTCGACTGCCCCTCAAAGCCCGCCGACGGCTGGTGGATCAGGATCCGGCTGTTGGGCAGCGCGAACCGCTTGCCCTTGGCACCCGCCATCAGCAGCAG
>JASHQV010000271.1 GCA_030038955.1 Solirubrobacteraceae bacterium | reverse complement strand
CAGAGCCGGAAACCGCATAGAGCGAGTCTGCTGAGTCGCTTCCGCAGCTACGCCGCCCACAGTCGGCGATCGCACCGGCGACGGAGTGGAAGGCCCTGAGACCCTGGCTCCGGAGCCGGGGCCTGAGCCTGCGATCCTGCGGAGATGTCAGGGTGTGTTTGGCGTCGGCACGCGGCCTGTGGATAACCCCGGTCTGGACTGTCCCTGGCAGCGTGCCGCGTCGTGCCTGGACGAGCACACGTCACGCAGAGCGGCTTCGGCGAGGCGCCTCTGTGAGGTAGCCGGCCGCTGGCTGGCCGTGATCGGTGCATGCCGGCCCTAGCTTCTTCTGGACCTCGCGGCCGTCCGGAAGCCGGTACTTCATGTACCAGACCGGTCCGCGAGCACGTTCCCGCGATAAGCGGGGCTTCCCAAGCGCGCCCGGAGAGATTCGAACTCCCGACCTTCGGTTCCGTAGACCGACGCTCTATCCAGCTGAGCTACGGGCGCGGGTCGATCGATTTTAGCCGTGCCTCGACGGACGCGCCGACATTCCCTCGACGGACGCGCCGACATTCTGAACCGGCTGGTTCTACGGTCACAGCAGCTGACCACCGCGCGCCATGACCTGATGCACTTAATCCTGCGTATAGCCGGGTTAGGTGCATCACCCCCGCCGCCCATCACTGCTCGGCGAACGGGCACGCTGCCGTCTATCGTCGGCTAGCTCACCTCGCGGGCGTCAATGCGGAGCGACCGCCGGATCGGCCGGCGCCGAGTTGTGGTAGCGCGCCACGGTGAAGCCGAGCAGCGTTGGGACGTGGACGGCGAACACCACGAGCGACAGCGTCAGCACGACCAACGGCCCGCCACTCAGGTGGTTCTGGAGGAAGACGTACTCGATCAGACCGGCAAGCACCGCGTAGGCCACCAGCGACCACCGCGCGACCGCCCAGAAGCGCTTCCAGTTGAAGCCTTGCACCCGGGTGAGCGAACCGATGTTGCCGAACATCAGCAGCGCGGACAGCGCCAGCAGGATTACAGGAGGCGCCAGCGACACGTGCTCGGGGAGGTGCGCCGAGAGGTAGATGCCGCCCGCGACGATCAGCGCCAGCGACAGCATCGCGACCTCTGTGACCGGCGGGTACTTCGGCTCTGCGCGCATCAGCTGGCCAGGTGGGTCATGATCACCAGCGTCGCAACCTGCATCGCGCCGAGGATCCCAGCGCAGTACACGAACCGCTTCATCAGTCGCTCGATCACGACGGCATTGGGGCGCGGCTTCTTCAGCTCGATCAGCACCGCGATGTTGGCCGGCTCCAGCAGGCCGAGCGCGAGCACGGCCATCACGCCGACGACGATGAAGCTGGCGACGACCCAGCCGTGCTGCGCGTAGGCGCTGAGGTTGGTGCCGAGGTTGGCGGCCAGCTGCCAGCCGGCGGTCAGCGTGCAGGCGACCAGGATCGGCATCAGCACGACCATCTTCGGCATGAACCGGGTCGTGAAGTCGATCCGTGACTGGAGCGGCAGCCGGCCAAGGATCGGCCCGATCAGCAGGCCGACGAACAGGTCCACGACCGTCCAGCCAGCCCCGCCGACGACGTGCAGGAACATCAACGGCCACAGCTTGTTGACCGCGACTGCCACGACCAGCAGGACGAGCACGACCGCAGCGAGGACCAGGCCCGTACGCGGGACGATCTCGAACTCGGGAACGACCGGCGGCGCGCCGGCATGCACCTTGGCTTCCGCCTCGGGCGGCGCCGTGATCGGAGGCGCAGCGATATCCGTCATGGATACAGCCTAATCACGCACGGAGACGGTCACAAGCACAATGCGGGGTAAGTACGGACTCGTCTCGCCGCGGATCGAGCGGAGGGGGCGGGATTCGAACCCGCGGTCCGCTTGCACGGACTCTGGTTTTCAAGACCAGTGCATTCGACCGCTCTGCCACCCCTCCGGAGACCGATGATGCTAGCGGGGGGTAGAGGGGCCGCTCGGCCTCTCAGCCCGAAGAGGCGTAGTCGTGGTCGCGGACGACCAGCATGATCGGCACCGCGATCGCGGGACGCAGCTGCTGGCTGATTGCGTCGGAGATCGCCTCACCAGTCCCGGTCAGGACGATTTTCGTCACCCAGAGCCACGGTGTGATCTCGGGAACCTTGCTGTCGACGGATCGGCTCGGGCCCTCTTGGCAAGCCGTACGCCGGCATCGGCCATCCTTGTGCGTTCGCCGCGGTCGCTGTGAGGGCGAGCTGTGTCGCATCGGAGGACTCGCCTCGCCGGTGATGCCTGCCGCGTAGACTGATCGGCAATGCTCTCGACGCTGAAGATGTATCTCCGCGGCACCGACAGGCTGACGCAGCCAACCGACGTCTACGAGCACAAGGTCGGGCTGCTCGATGGCGGCGAGCTCGACCTATCCACCCTGCATGGCCACCCGACGCTGATCGTCAACACCGCCAGCAAGTGCGGGTTCACGCCGCAGTACGCCGGCCTCCAGGAGCTCTACCGGCAGTACCACGAGCAGGGGCTGCAGATGCTCGGCTGCCCATCCGCCGACTTCGCCGGCCAGGAGTACGACGACGACGAGCAGATCGGGGCGTTCTGCCAGCGCAACTACGGCGTCGAGTTTCCGCTCACCCAGCGCATGTCGGTCCGCGCCGACCCCGACCCGCTGTGGCAGGACATCAACCGCCAGCCCGGCTCTGGCCCGCCGGCCTGGAACTTCACCAAGTACCTGATCGATCGCGAAGGGCGGTTGGTCGGGCGCTGGTCCACCAAAGTCACGCCCGATGACCCCCGGATCGTCGAGGCGATCGAGGCTGCGCTGGCGCAGAGCTGACGAGCTTTGGCGAGGGCGCAGCGTCAGGCGGCGCCAGCCGACGATCATCGAATTATCGGATTTTTAGCGCCGTCTCCGATCCGCTCGTACAGCTGATCGGTTCATGCTGCGGGACCGCGTCTCCGAACGAGGAGGGAAGTACGATGCTGTACGCGCGAAAGCGGATCCTGCAGCTGGCGGTGCTGCTGGCTGCAGTCGGGTCCTTGACGGTCGCGGGGGTGGCGATGGCTCACGGCGGACCGGGCCACCACGCTCGCGGCGTGACCCACCACCGCGCGATCCACCACCACTACTACTACGCTACCGGCTGGGTGACCGCTAGCCCCAGTGCGACGACCCTGAGCGTGCGCAGCCTCAGTGGCCGCGCGCAGAGCTTCGCGATCACCACGAGCACGAAGTTCGTGTACGGCGGCGGAGGCTCGGCGACTGCGGCCGATGCCCGGCTCGGCGCCGTGGTCAGCGTCAGGGGTACGGCGCCGACCACGAGCGGCGGCAACCCGGTGGCCACCAAGGTGATCATCGGGCTCGGACAGATCACCGGCATGGTCCTGTCGGACTCGAGTGGAACCCTCAAGGTGGCTGACACCCAGGGCTTCACCCGCACGGTCGCGACGACATCCAGCAGCGTCTGCCAGCAGCGGCGCAAGACGACGGTCGACTGCGACTCGATCGCGCAGGGAAGCATCATCACCGCGCGCGGCCGGATCGCCTCGGACGGCACCACCCTGAACGCCTCGAGGATCCACGTCGTACCGCCGCGTAGCTGAATACGCGGCTGCGGTGATGGGCCGGAGGCGGCGGTGCGCTGCCTCCGGCCCATCGGCGTGCCGGCGTCGAGACGCGATCTGCGTACGCCGGCCGACGCGCCTGTCTGCACCGGCCCGAACGCGGCCTGCGTGCGCCCGCCGAGGGCCGGCGGGGCGAGCGAGCCGAGCGGGCTGGATTCGAACGGGGCGAGCGAGCGGAGAGGGCGGGATTCGAACCCGCGAAGGGGGCGGTCCCCCTTACTCGCTTAGCAGGCGAGTGCCTTCAGCCACTCGGCCACCTCTCCGTGGGCGCCAGGCTGCCGGAACGCGGACGCGCGGGAGCGAGCCGGACGCGATCGATCGAGTCAGTGTAGAGGGAGCGGCTCGCAGCCGGCGACTCGCGACCGGCGCCTCGCGACAGCCGGTGGCTCGCAATCTGCGCGCCGGCGCAATCCGCGCCCCGGCGGCGCCCTAAGGGTTCGGCGTGCTCTGCATGCGGTCGCGCTGCGGCGGTCGCAGAACCGGTGCGGTCCTGAACACCTTGTCCCAGAACGGCGCGCTGATCCCGTAGCCGACCTCGTCGTTCTGGAAGTGGTGGCGCATGTGCAGCTCGCGCAGGTACTTGCCGAGCCTGGTCGTCGGGCGGTGATGG
>JASHQV010000270.1 GCA_030038955.1 Solirubrobacteraceae bacterium | reverse complement strand
GTCGTGATCGCCGCGATCACCTCGTGCACGAACACGTCCAACCCGAGCGTGATGCTGGGCGCCGGGATCCTCGCTCGCAACGCCGTGCAGCGGGGTCTCGAGGTGAAGCCGTGGGTGAAGACCTCGCTGGCGCCCGGCTCGAAGGTGGTCACCGAGTATCTCGAGCGGGCCGGCCTGACCGAGTACCTGGACGCGCTCGGATTCAATCTCGTCGGCTACGGCTGCACGACCTGCATCGGCAACAGTGGCCCGCTCCCGGACGAGATCTCGGCGGCCGTCAACGAGGCCGACCTGGCGGTCGTCTCGGTGCTCAGCGGCAACCGCAACTTCGAGGGCCGGATCAACCCCGACGTGAAGATGAACTACCTCGCCTCGCCGCCGCTGGTGGTCGCCTACGCGCTGGCCGGCACGATGAACGTCGACCTCTTGGGCGAGCCGCTGGGGACCGACGCGCACGGCCAGGACGTATACCTGAGGGACATCTGGCCGGACGCGCACGAGGTCGCCGAGACGATCGAGCAGGCGGTGCAGTCCGACATGTTCCGCAAGAGCTACGGCGAGGTGTTCGACGGCGACGAGCGCTGGAGCTCGCTGCCGGTCCCCGCTGGCGAGCTGTTCCAGTGGGACCCGGAGTCAACGTACGTGCGGCAGCCGACGTTCTTCGAGGACCTCTCACCGGAGCCCGAGCCGATCGAGGACATCGAGCAGGCGCGCGTGCTCGCCGTGCTCGGCGACAGCGTCACCACCGACCACATCTCCCCGGCCGGCTCGATCAAGCGCGACAGCCCGGCGGCTGCATACCTGCGCGAGCACGGCGTCGAGCCTCGGGAGTTCAACTCGTACGGCTCGCGCCGGGGCAACCACGAGGTGATGGTGCGCGGGACGTTCGCCAACATCCGCCTGCGCAACCTGCTGGGCGGCGACGATCCGCTTCCCGAGGGCGGCGTCACGCTGTACTTCGGCGAGCGCGGCGAGGAGCAGCAGATGTCGATCTACGAGGCGGCGACCACTTACATGGAGCAACGGATCCCGCTGATCGTGCTCGCCGGCAAGGAGTACGGGTCGGGCTCCTCGCGCGACTGGGCGGCGAAGGGGACGCGGCTGCTGGGCGTGCGGGCGGTGATCGCCGAGAGCTTCGAGCGGATCCACCGCGCGAACCTCGTCGGCATGGGCGTGCTGCCGCTCCAGTTCCGGGAGGGCGAGTCGGTCAAGTCGCTGGGGCTGAGCGGCCGCGAGCGGTTCACCGTGAGAGGGCTGGCGAGCGACGGCCATGTGCCGCGGGAGCTGACCGTCACCGCCGGCGACAAGCGGTTCCGCGTGATCGTGCGGATCGACACGCCGCAGGAGCAGCGTTACTTCCAGCACGGCGGCATCCTCCAGCTGGTCCTGCGGCAACTGCTGGCGGCGTGACCTCGATTGTCCGCCGACGCCGACCCGACGCCGCATCCGGGCGCACCGCCGTCGCCCGGCCCGCTGCTGCTGTTCGACATCGACGGGACGCTGGTGCGCGCCGGCACCCGCGCGCACCGGCTGGCGCTGCACGAGGCGCTCGCGCAGGTGCACGGGGTCGACGCCGACAGGGTGGGCCTGCGCGTCTCTCCCGCCGGCCGCACCGATGGTGAGATCGCCCGCACGATCCTGCTCGACGCCGGCGTCTCGGCGGAGCGGATCGATGCACGCGCCGATGCCGTGCGCGAGGCCTGCTGCCGTGCCTACGCGCGCCTGTGCGAGCCCGACCTGTCGGACTGCGTGGTGAAGGGGATCCCCGAGCTGCTCGCGTGGCTGGGACAGCTCGACGGGCCGCGGCTGTCGCTGGTCACCGGCAACTATGAGCCGGTCGCCCGCCTGAAGCTGCGCAGGGCCGGCATCGGCCGCTGGTTTCCCGCCGGTCAGGGCGGCTTCGGGTCGGACTCCGAGGACCGGGCGGCGCTGCCGCCGATCGCCCGGCGGCGAGCCGGCCCGCGCGGGCGGCCGCACCCGCGCAAACAGACGATCGTGGTCGGCGACACGCCCCGCGACATCGCCTGCGCGCAGGCCGACGGTCTCCGCTGCATCGCCGTCACGACGGGCAGGTTCGGCGCCGACCAGCTGCAGGGCGCCGATGCCGTCGCCGTCGACGCCCGGGAGCTGCACGCCGCGCTCGCGGAGATGATCGCCGATCACCTGCCGCGCGCGCCGGAATGATCGCGCCGGCGGAGACGATCACCCGCAAAGCTGATCAGCCCCAAGGCTGATCAGCCGCGCACGAGCTTCTTGTAGGTGATCCGCTTCGGGCGATCGGCTTCGGCGCCGAGCAGCTCGTGCCGGAAGCCCTCGTAGGCCTCGAAGTTGCCCTCGAACCAGCGCACCTGCGAGTCCCCTTCGAATGCGAGCACGTGCGTGGCGATGCGGTCGAGGAACCAGCGGTCGTGGGAGACGACGACGGCGCAGCCGGCGAACGCCAGCAGCGCCTCCTCCAGCGCCCGCAGGGTGTCGACGTCGAGGTCGTTGGTGGGCTCGTCGAGCAGCAGCAGGTTGGCGCCGGAGCGCAGCAGCTT
>JASHQV010000269.1 GCA_030038955.1 Solirubrobacteraceae bacterium | reverse complement strand
CTCGTCCAGCTCCAGGCCGTCCGTGAACGGCCGGATCTCGATCGCCTGGAACCAGGATGACGGGTGCTTGGCCGCCACCTCGATCGCCTCGTCCAGGTCGGCACACTCGAACACGTCGAAGCCCGCGATGAACTCCTTGGTCTCGACGAACGGGCCGTCGGTCACCAGCGTCTCACCGGAGCGCACACGTACCGTCGCCGCCGTCTCCGGCAGGTCCAGCTCCCGGCCGAGCAACCGCACGCCACGACCGTCCATCTCCTCGACCCAGCCCGGGAGCTCGCGCTGTATGACCGCCAAGTCCTCCGCTGCCGGCAGGCCGTCGGCACAGATGAAAGCCAGGTACTTCATCTCAGCCTCGCTTCCCGTAGATGTAACGTGCGAACACCTTCTCACGAACCGCCCGAACACGCCGATCGATCTCCAGGGCGCCGGGAAGTGCCCAGCCGTCGACGTAACCGACGATCTCCTGGTCGTGCGCCACCTGTCGGTGCCTCTTGCTCATGCTGCCCTCCTGTGGGTCAGGATTGACGCTGATAACAGGACGACGAACGGAAAGCGCCCAAGAGGACACCAACCTGGTGCTTCGGGGTGGCAGCTGATGCGCCACCGTCGTGGCCCTGTTCAAGCCGACGCGCCGACCGGCGAGGGTCGGCCTGCATCTTGGGCACCAGTCTTGGGCGCGGGTGTCAGCCCCAGGTCGATGGCCTGCCTGGAGCGGATACCGGTCCGAGCAGTGCGTCGAAGATGGCTTTGAGGCCGTCGTAGGTGCCCTCGCTGGTTAGGGTGGGCCAGCGTGTGGCCAGACTGGTGATGCGCGGGTAGTCGGCGAGGTCGAGGCGCAACCTCTGCAGAGATAGGGAGCGGCCGGGGTGATCGCCGTGCCCATCCGGTCGCAACAGCACGTGTTGGTGCGGCTTGGGACGCAGGCACAACAGGTATTGCAACCCCGCGCACGGCCGACGATGCATGATCCGGAGCCGTAGCAGACGAGCCCGGGCGCCGTGTTCGCCAGCGACCCGAGTTGGGCCCGATCCAGCGACCGGAGTCGGGCCCGATCTTCTCGGTGGTCCTAGAGCTTCGTGATCACTCACGATATCCGGGTCCGCAAGGGCATCGTCTTCCGTCGTCCAGACATGGTCGCCTTGGGATTGCGATGCCGACGCCACCGTCGTGGACAGGGCACACGGATGTCAAGAAGACGATCGAGAGGACGCACCTGCGGGACGCTCAGATCGTCGGTGTCGGGGCGGCCGAGGTAGGTGGCGGGGTGGCTTGGCTGGTCTGCGGATCCGGTTCGTTCGGTCTCTCCAGAGCTCCGTACAGGCTGGGGGCCGCCGCGAGTAGGCGTTGCGTGTATGGCTCCCGTGGCGCAGCGATCACCTGCGACGTCGGTCCTTGCTCGCAGATGTCGCCCTGTGAGAGGACGAGCGTGTAGTCGGCGACGGTGGCTACAACCCCAAGATCGTGGGTAATGACGAGCAGGCTGAGACCCAGGTCCCGGCGTAGATCGCTCAGCAGCAGCAGGATGGCCGCCTGAACAGACACGTCGAGGGCTGAGGTGATCTCGTCGCAGACAAGGATCTGGGGACCGGCAGCGAGGGCACGGGCGATGCCGACGCGTTGACGCTCCCCGCCAGACAGCTCGTGTGGGAACCGTTCAGCCACTCGGCTGGGCAGGCGCACCTGCTCGAGGAGTCGGTCAACCTCGGCGGCCGCTTGTGCCCGCGTGACACTCCGGAGGACACGCGCGGGCCGAGCGATCTGATCTCTAACTGATTGGCGTGGGTTCAGTGAGTCGCCCGGGTTCTGGAAAATCATTTGGATGGTGCGGTGCTGCTCGGTCGACCGGTGCCGCGCCCCGCGCAGCACCTGATCTCCAAGTCGCACCTCCCCGGAGATGGCTGGATGCAGGCCAACAATCGTTCTGGCAATCGTCGTCTTGCCGCTGCCGGACTCACCGACCAGGGCGACACATGCTCCGTGTGGGATGACAAAGCTGACGTCGTTCGCCGCAACGACAGTCTCATGGCGACCCCGGTGCTCAGCGCGCAGGTGCTCGACGGTCAGCACCGCCGGCTGATCTTCTCGCTCGGCCGTCGGACCCGGCTCGATCATTTGAACCTCTACGGGTGGCGTTTCGCGCCAGTAGAGGCAGGCCACCACCTGGTCGCCGGACACTGGGTCAAGCGGCGGCACGGTAGTCTGACAGCCATCCCTGCGCTGCGGGCAGCGAGGGGCGAAAGCGCATCCCGGCGGCCGCTCTCCAATCGACGGCACGATCCCGGGCACAGCCTGCAGACGTCGCGGGCGGCTGTGGTCGGGCACGGAGAAGATCAATCCGCGAGTGTATGGATGGCGCGGGCGTTGAAGGACGCCCACGGTCGGCCCTTGCTCGACGATCCGCCCCGCGTACATAACTGCAATCCGATCCGCGATTCTCGCCACCACGCTCAGGTCATGTGTCACGTAGACACAGGCAAGAGATTGCTCTCGACGCAGCTGCTCGAGCTCAGTAAGCACGTGGGCCTGGGTGACCACGTCGAGCCCGGTCGTGGGCTCATCGAGCACGACCACTGGCGGCTCACAGACTAGGGCACAGGCGATGCAAACGCGCTGCTGCTGACCCCCCGACAGCTCGTGGGGAAAGCGCCGGGCAAAACGCTCGTCACCGGGCAGGTTCGCCCTCGCGAGCGCGTTCGGCACCGCCTCGGGCCGGTCAGCGCTGTCGGATCTGTGAACGCGCAGCATCTCTTGGATCACCTTGCCGATACGCAACGCCGGATTCAGCGAGCCGCCCGGGTCCTGCGGGACATATGAGATGTCGCAGCCGCGGTGCCGCCGGACCTCACCTTCCCGCAGGCTGTCGATCCGCTTGCCGCCGATCACAACCTCGCCTCCTGCGATCCTGACCCCTGGGGCGGCGTAGCCAAGCAGCGCGAGCGCCGCAGTCGTCTTACCACACCCCGACTCGCCAACTAACCCGAGCACCTCGCCGGGACGTACCTCCAAGCTAACGTCTTCCACGATAGACGCACCTGACAGCAGCTCGACGCGGAGGTCATGCACTTCAAGGGCAGGCGTGCCGGTGTGTGAGGCTGAGGTGGACACGGATCAGATCTCCGCGATGCGCATCAACCGCGAGATGCCTCGGCGACGCGCATAGGAGTCGCTCAGCATGGTGATTCCAATCGTGAGCAACGCGAGCATGAGCGTCGGCGCGAGCACGCTCCACGGATTGAGGTTGATGATCTGGCGGTTCTCCGAGACCATGAGACCCCAATCCGACGCAGGCGGTTGCAGCCCAAGCCCCAGAAAGTTGACGCTGGCGATTAGCACCACAGAGAGGGTGAAGCGGAGCCCCACAGTGGCGACGACGGGGCCAACGATGTTGGGTAGGATCTCGCGCCGGAGGATCGCGGCGGATCTCTCACCACGGACGATTCCTGCCTCGACGTATCCCCGGACCGACACCTCGAGCACTGCCGTGCGGACAATCCGGCTGATCCCGGGGATCTGGACGAGCGCCACGCCGAGGATTAGCACCGCGATCGTGCTACCCGCGCCGGTGACGAGGACCAAGAGCAAGAGCAAGGCGGGGAAGCTCATGAGCACATCTATCGCGCGCATCAGGACTGGGTCGAGTAGCGAGCGCGAGTAGCCAGCGATCATGCCGATAGCGCCCCCGACCGCGTAGCCCAAGCTCGTGGCGGCGAGTCCCATGAGCAGGACTGACCGTCCACCGTAGAGTAGCCGGCTCAGCACGTCCCGGCCCAGGAAGTCGAGGCCGAGCGGAGCGCTCGCGCTCGGTCCGGCTCCGGGCACGCCGATTGGCGCGGTGGGCGAGTGGGGGGCGAGCAGCGGCCCAAACGCCGCTACGAGGACAACGGATGCGACCAGGGCAAATCCCACCCAGCCGGAACCGTCGAACACGAGTCGCGGCCGACGCATCAGGCCGCCGTCCTCAGCTTAGGCACAAGGAACGTTACGGCGAGATCGGCGACGATGTTCACGAGGACGTAAAAGGCGGCGATAATGATCGCGATTGCCTGTACCTCGCGAAAGTCACGGACTCCTACTGCATTAACCAACAGGCTGCCTATGCCCGGATAGGCAAAGATCGATTCGACGACGATGATGCCACCGAGCAGGTACTGGATGTTCTGGGCGACGACCTGCACGCTCGTGGCCAACGCGTTGCGCACGATGTAGCGCCATACCACGCGCCGCTCCGGGAGCCCATTCAGCCTTGCCATCGTGACGTAGCTGTGGTAGCCCACCTCGATCACTCCGGCGCGGATCTGCCGGATTGCCCAGCCGCTGGTGATCATCAGCAGCGTGAGGACCGGCAGGATAAGTGCCTTGGGATCACCCAGCGGACTTGCTCCGGGCGCGACCAGGGCGACTGGCGGCAGGAGGTTGAGCGCGTCGAAGAAGACAAGTAGCAGGATCGCCCCAACGACGAACTCCGGAAGAGAGGCGAGCGCAAGAGAGATAACGGAGATCGCATTGTCGGCACGCCGTCCGGCGCGGATTCCGGCCCATACTCCGAAAACGAGGGAGATCGGGATCATCAGCACGGTCGTTATCACCGCAAGCACAGCGCTGTTCAGGAGCGGCGAGCCCAAGATCTTCGAGATCGGTGCGCTGGTGGCGCCCGCCGCGATCTGAGTGGCCGAGTTACCTAGGTCACCATGCATAGCTGCGACCAGCCAGTGCGTGTACTGATAAAAGAGTGAGTGGTCGAGGCCCAGTTTGAGGCGTAGCGCGTAGAGCGCAGCCGGGGTCGCATTCTTGCCGAGCACCACGGAGGCCGGATTTCCTGGTAGGAACTCGGTGGCCAGGAAGATCACGATCGATGCCGCGAATAGAGTCAGCACTCCGGCGGCGACGCGTCGAGTCAGAAAGGCCAGGACAGGATGACGCCGACGTAGTCCACTAAGCGCTTGAACGAATGCGACAGGCCGCTTCGGCGCGACAATGAGGCTAGTGCTCATCTCCCTCTGTGGAACCGCTAGGCGCCGATCCAAGCGCTGGCGAAGTCGTAGTTGCTAGCTGGGCCGAGCTTGTTGGGCTTGAGCCCGCCCACCTTCGGGGCGTAGGCATCAATGTAGTCGGGCTGACCCCAGATGATGTAGCTGCCGTCGTCGTAGAACATCGTCTGCAGCTCATTCCACAATGTCTGAGCCTTGCTTCCCGTCGAGCTGCGCGCCTCAGCGAGGACGCTGTTGAACCGCGGCACGTTCCAGTGCGTCTCGTTGTATGGCCCCGAGGCGGCTAGGTTGATCGTGTAGATCACGTCAAGCCCGGGCATCGGGTTCAACGAATCCTGTGCGAACACCATCTTCAGGTATAGCTGGCTGGTGTCGAAGTACGCCGATGCTGGCTCCTGCTTGATCGTCACGTTGACGCCCGCCGCCTTCGCCTGCTGCGCGAACAGCGTGGCCGATTCGACGAAGCCCGGGATCACGTTGGAGGTTTGCAGCTCGACGGTCATCCCGGAGCGTCCGGCCGCCTTGAGCAGCGACTTCGCCTTCTCGATGTCCTGGGTTCGCTGGGGCAGCTGGCTGTCGTAAAAGGGCAGCCCGGGGCCAGGAATGTCGTTGCCGATCGTCCCAAATCCACTGAGGGCATCTTCGATGAGGGCCTCGCGGTCGACGATCAGCCGCATAGCCTGGCGGACGCGCACGTCGTCAAACGGCGCGCGGTCCACCCGCATCGTGAACGGGATCGGCCCCGGCTGCTTCGTAATCAGAAGGTGCACTTGATCCCCGGACTGCTGTGCTTTGGCCTGCTCGTAGTCCAGGCCCACCATCACGTTGGTCTCCCCGCCTAGGAGCGCGTTCAGCTGAGCGGTCGGATCGGAGAAGGAGATGATCTGCAGCTCATCCGCGTAGGGCAGTCCAGCGCGCCAGTAGTTGGGGTTGCGACGCTGCAGGCTCTGCTGGCCAGGTGTGAAGGAAACGACCTCGAACGGCCCGGTACCGACCGGCTTGGTGAAGTTCTTCTCTCCATCCTGGATCACGTAGCAGTACGGCTCGGCCAAGAACGGTGCCAACCGTGCGAACCGAACTTTGAACGGGACTCGCACGGTGTACCTATCGAGCTTCTTCAGTCCGCTGTAATCGATGCTCTGCCCTAGTGGAACGTTCGCGAAGTTTGCCGGGCTCTTCCACGTTCGCAGGGTGTAGATGAGGTCATCAGCAGTGAGGCTCTTGCCGTTGGTGAATTCGACGCCATCCCGTAGGCGGAAGGTCCAGGCGGAGAAGTCTGAGTTGGGCGTCAGCTCCTCCGCGAGCATGTAGACCACCGAGCCGAGGTCCGGAGACAAGGTCACCAGCGGATCGAACACGGTCTGGATCCGCGCCTCGTCGATGTTTCCAAGCGGTGCCGCTGGGTTGATGGATTCAGCTTGACCGCCGGTGATCATAGCCACGACCAGACGGCCTCCCCTCTTAGGCACCGAAGTCGCATTCGCGGCTCCTGTCGAGCTGGTGCTGCTCGCGTTGCTCCCGCAGGCAGCGATCAGCGAGCTGCCGCTCACGATGACCAGCCCACCTACTGCATGCTTGACGAACTCACGCCGGGTGGTCCTGGATCGGTTGCCTTCCTCGGGGAACGTTGCGGATCGGTCGTTGTTCTCGGTCATCTCCGCCCTCTCGTGTCTAGTGAATTTCAGCGCCTGCTGTGTCTGTGCCGTTCTGGCTGACCTGACGATCGCTCTCGAAATCCTCGTAATGGCGCAAGCCAAAGAGAATGTGCTCCTCGATGGCTGCCTCGCAGTTGGCCACGTCTCGATCGCAGATCAGGTTGGCGAGCCGTTCGTGATCGTCAGCGAAGCCGTCTTGCTTCACGAAGGAGAGGTTCGTGGTGACGATCGCGAGCTTGATCTGGGTCGCCATCTCGTCCCAGGCGCGAAGGAGGCGTACGTTTCCCGACAGCTCGCACAGACGTCGGTGGAACGCCGTGTCCAGTTCCGACAGCAGCTCCGGATCGGGAATCCGTCCCGATTCCAGCTCGCGCATCTTGGCGACGATTTCGCTCAGGACGACCACGGCTGCCGGATCGGTCTCGGCCGTCAGGCGGATGGCCAGCCGCTCGAGCGCCACCCGAAGCTGTGCCAGCTCGCGCAGATCCTTGGCCGCGAACACGGGAACGTGGTAGCCGCGCCCCTTGAGGACGACCAATCCGGTTTGGTGCAGTCGCTGGAGAGCCTCGTGCACCGGAGCGCGGCTGACGCCCAGCTCGCGGGCCAGGTGCGCCTCGACCAGGCGAGTCCCCGGGGCGAGCTCACGACTTAGGATCGCCGCGCTGAGACGGGCGCGAACCCCCTCAGACAGCGTGGACCGAGCCACGGGGCTGATGAGATGGGAAACGAGCAGCTTGCTGTCCTCAGTCGAACGACCACCGCAGACGGTCGACAGTCGACGCTAAACGGACGGTATCGTATCCGGCGTGTCAAGAGACCTGACGAGCCGGATGGTTACGGGTCGGTTGGGCTCGTGTCCGACCGGCGGTGCCCGACGTGATCCAGGCCCCTGCGAGGTTGAGCCTATCCGGACTTGCGCCTCCCCCATGCGGCGCTTCTTGACGCGCCGCAGCGATGCAGATTATCCTCCAGCGGGTGCAGTCGACTGTCGACAGATCCTCGGGCAGGCGTGCTGAGTCTGCCGTGGCGTCCCCTGCCTCCAGGGATCCTCAAACTGCGGCTGACCAGCCGAACGCGGGCGAGCGACCGGCTGTCCCACCGCAGGTCAACGGCGACCAGCTGACGATCCGCCCGCGGATCAACGGTGAGCAGCGGAGCCTCGCAGTCACCCCCGGGACCACCCTGCTGACGGCTCTGCGTGAGCACGCCAGTCTTACCGCAGCCAAGGAGGGCTGCGGGCAGGGCGACTGCGGGAGCTGCGTCGTAATCATGAACGGGAGGCCGGTCAACTCGTGCCTCGTCTTGGCCGCAGAGGCTGACGGCGCCGAGATCACCACGCTGGAGGGGCTGGCTGACGGCGAGCGTCTGCATCCCCTGCAGGAGGAGTTCTGCCGGCGCTGGTCATTCCAGTGCGGGTACTGCACGCCGGGGATGGTGATGTCCTGCTTCGCGCTCCTCGCGGCGAACCCTGACCCGACTGAGGCAGAGGTGCGGGAGGCGGTAGAGGGAAACCTGTGCCGCTGCACGAACTACCGCCCGATCATCGAGGCAACGATGGCTGCCGCCAGTCGGTTGAGCAGCGACCACGGACCGGCCGCTCCAACCATCGATTCCGCGTCCCCGCCCGTCGCCTGCGAAGGACGAGGATGAGCGAGTTTGCCGTCATCGAGCGGTCGACCCCGGCCGTGGGCGCGACCGCTGTCATCACCGGACGCGCGCGGTACACCACCGACCTGTACCCGCCCGGGACGCTGGTCGCCAAGCTTCTGCACACCACCTACCCCCACGCTCGGCTCCTCGAGATCGACGCCGCAAGGGCACTGACCCTGCGCGGGGTCGTCACGGTGCTTACGGCGGAGGACTTTCCTGGGCCGAACAGCTACGACCTCTACGACACAGACCAGCCCCTGCTGATCGAGGTGGGCGAATGCGCCCGGTATCAGGGCGACGCGGTGGCCATCGTGGTGGCGGAAACCGAGGAGGCGGCTGTGGCCGCGCTGGAGGCGATCGTGGTCCGTTACGAGCCGCTCGAGGGCCTGTTCGATCCGGTCGCCGCATGCCAGCCCGGCGCGCCGCAGGTGTGGGCGGACCGGCCGAACATCTACGACCACTTGCACTTCGAGCAGGGCGAGGTCGACCGTGCCTTCGCGGAGGCGGACATCGTGATCGAGGCCGAGTACCAGACCCAGTGCATGGAGCAGGCCTTCCTCGAGCCCGAGGGTGCGGTGGCAGTGCCCGGACGCGACGGCGAGATCACCGTGTATGCGGGCTGCCAGGCGCCTCACCGCGATCGCCGCCAGATCGCCCGGTCGCTGGCGCTACCGGAAACGCGAGTTCGGGTTGTCGTGCCCTACGTCGGCGGCGCCTTCGGTGGCAAGGATGAGACGCACGTGCAGATCCACGCCGCGCTGGCCGCGCTCAAGACCGGCCGGCCCGTGCGCCTGATCAGAACCCGCGAGGAATCGCTGCTGACTCACGTCAAGCGCCACCCGATCCGCGTGCAGTACCGCACCGCGGCGCGCGGCGACGGAAAGCTCATGGCGGTCGAGGTACGCGGCTACGGCGACGGAGGCCCTTACGCCAACATGACCCGCCAGGTCATGGAGGTGTTCGCCATCCATGCCAGCGGCCCGTACTACGTGCCCTGCGGTCGAATCGACGCCTACTCCGTTCTGACCAACAATCCGATCGCCGGTGCCATGCGCGGCTTCGGCATGCCCCAGGCCCACTTCGCCTGCGAGCAACAGATGGACCGTCTGGCCCGCGCGCTCGATCTCGATCCTCTGGAGATCCGCCGCATCAACGCGATCGAGACGGGCAGCAAGCTCGCTACCGGGGTGACCAGCCTGGAGGCGGCGGGGATGCGCGACAGCCTCGAGGAGGCGGCCCAGATGATCGGCTGGAACGAGCGCTACCGTCGCGAGCGCCAGCCTGCCCCGCATCTGCGACGCGGCTTCGGGATAGCCTCGGTGATGCAGGGATACCTGCTCGGGCCGAAGGTGCGCGACGATGCGGCAACGGTCACACTCGAGCTCGGCGTGGATGGCTCGCTCACCGTCCGCCTGGGGGTCGTCGATTACGGACAGGGGTCACACACGGTGCTTGCACAGATCGCCGCCGAGGCGCTCGGTGTCACCGTCCGCGATACCCGGGTCATCACCCCCGATACCGACAAGACGCTCGAGGCTGGCTCGGCCTGCTCCAGCCGCGTCACCTTCATCTGTGGCCATGCCGTCCTGCGCGCCGCCGAGGTCATCCGCCGCGGCCTCCTGGACGCGGGAGCGGAGCTCACCGGCCACCCCGCTGGGACACTCAACCTGAGGGACGGCCACCTGCACGGCCCAGACGGCTCCCTCCCGCCATCGATCGCGGAGCTGGCCAACCTCGCACGACGCAGCGGCCATCAGCTCTCCGCCACTGGCTACTACGCGGCCACCGGCGAGTATCCGGAGGGGATCTTCGACGAGAACGTGTTGGCGAACCCGTGTGGCTACTACACCTTCGGTGCGCAGACCGTGGAGGTTCTGGTCGACGTCGAGACCGGCGAGGTGCAGGTCGAGCGGATCTGCTTGGCCCTGGACGCCGGCCGCGTTCTGAATCCGGTCGCGGCCCTCGGTCAGGCTGAGGGCGGGCTTTCCCAGGCGCTTGGGTACGCGACCATGGAGGAGCTCGTCATCGAGGAGGGCCGCACGCGGAACCTCTCACTCGAGTCCTACCTGATCCCCACCTCCCGGGACGTGCCGACCACCGAGGTGAGGTTCCTGGACAGCGTCGACAAGTACGGCCCGTACGGGGCGCGCGGACTGGCGGAGTTGCCGATCGTTCCGGGTGCCGCGGCCATCGCCAACGCCGTGCGCGACGCGGTGGGTGCCGACTGCACGGAGCTCCCACTCACGGGCGAGCGGGTGCTGGCCGCTATGCATGGACAGCCGGTGGCGGCGTGAGCCGGATACTGCGCGTCGCCGTCGCCCAGATGGGGGGCGTGCAGTTGGCCGAGACCCGTACGCAGGTCGTCGCTCGCCTGCTTGAGCTCCTACGTGAGGCGGACGCGACCGCTGCCACGTTCGTGGTGTTTCCCGAGTTGGCTCTCACGACCTTCTTCCCGCGCTACTGGTTCGATGAGGAGGCCGAGCTGGACGCCTTCTTCGAGCGCGAGATGCCGAGCGCCGAGACCGCACCCCTGTTCGACGAGGCCCAGCGGCGCGGGATCGGCTTCTACCTCGGCTACGCCGAGCGAGTCGAGACCAAGGGCGGCGTCCGGCGCTTCAACACATCGATCCTGGTTGACCGCTCTGGCAGGGTCATCGCCCGTTACCGGAAGATTCATCTGCCTGGGCACACCGACCGCCGCGAGGGCTATCCCTTCCAGCAGCTGGAGAAGCGCTACTTCGAGGTGGGTGACCTGGGGTTCGGCGTCAGCTGGCTCGATGACGCGCTGATCGGCATGGCGATCTGCAATGACCGCCGCTGGCCGGAGACCTACCGGGTTCTCGGGCTGCAGGGCGTCGAGCTGGTGGCGCTTGGCTACAACACCCACGACGTAAACCAGTACCACCGGGAGTCCAAGCACCTGAAGATGCTCCACCACTTCGTGGTGATGCAGGCCGGTGCCTACCAGAACGGCACCTGGATCGCGGCAGCCGGCAAGACGGGCGACGAGGACGGGCACGAGTTGATCGGCGGCTCGTGCATCATCGCGCCGACAGGTGAGATCGTGGCCCAGACGGTCAGCGACGGGGACCACGTGATCACCTACGCCTGCGATCTTGATCTGGGCATCGAGATCAAGCAGAACCGCTTCAACTTCGAGGCCCACCGCCGGATCGAGCACTACGGGCTGATCACCTCCCAGCTGGGGGTTGTGGCGCCCGAGCCCCCGGACCGTTGATGGCCGGCGGCTCAGAGCTTCGTCTCGATCTCGCCGCCGACAACGTCGCGCCGGTGGCCGCCGAGGTGATGCAGGCGGTGCTGTCCGCCAACCGGGATCTGGCCGCACCGTACGGAGAGGACGAGTGGTCGCTGCACCTGAGCCAAGCCGTGGCGGCGATGTTCTGCTGCTCCGAGCGGCAGGGACCGACCACCGCCCTGGCCGTAGGCAGCGGCGTCGCCGCCAATGTGATCGCACTCGGCGCCCTGCTGGCGAGCGCTCCACCTCGACGGAACGTGCCCCGCGGGCAGCCTGGAGCGCCGCGCGTGTACTGCCATGAGCACGCTCACCTGCGCGTCGCCGAGCACGATGCCCCCCAGCGGCTGGCCGGCTGTGAGCTGGTGGCTCTCCCCGACGACGGATCCGGGCGGATTTCCGCGGCGGGCCTCGCCGAGGCTCTGGCACGCGATCCCGTCACCGGCCCTGCCGTCCTGTCGCTGACCAACCTCACCGAGGCGGGAACCGTGCTGACCCCGGAGCAGACAGCGGAGCTCACCGCGGTTGCTCGCCGGCACGGTCTTCGGGTCCACCTCGATGGTGCCCGGCTGATGCAGGCGGCCGTTGCCCGTGCGGGTCCCGATCCCGATCTGGCGTGTCGCGTCCTCGGCGAGCTGACCTGGCGTTCCGGCGTGGATGCCGTCTCGCTCGGCATCACCAAGAACGGTGGGATGAACGCGGACGCCGTGGTCCTGTTCGAGCAGACGGCGGCAGCCCGCGCCATCGACGTGCGCGATCGAGTGGCCCAGCGCCCCTCCAAGCTGCGGTTCCTGTCCGCTCAGATCGTCGCGGTGGCCGAGCACCCGGATTGGGTGGGCCGGGCGGCTCATGCGAACCAACTGGCCGGACTGCTGGCGACGCGCATCAACGAGCGCTCGCCGGAGACGGACATCCTGCGTCCGGTGGACGCCAACCATGTGTTCGTGCGCCTTGCGCCCGTGGCCGAGGCCGCCCTCGGCGCGGCTGGATACCGCCTCTACGAGTGGCCGCGGTTCGGCGAGGGTGCGTTCCGGCTGGTGACGAACTGGACGACGACACGCGATCAGATCGAGCGCTTCGTCGATGTCCTCGCTGGCGCTGGGGAGCCATGCCGTTCCGCGGCTGGAGCCGCGCGATGAGCCGCAGGTATACCGTGCTCGTCACCGGCTTCGGTCCGTTCGGCGCGTCGCCCGTCAATCCGGCCGAAGCGGTCGCCGAGGCGCTCGATGGCAGCGTCATCGACCGTGCTCGAGTCCTCGGACTGAAGGTCCCCAACTCCTTCGGTCAATCCGTGGACACCGTCCGCCACGCGGTGGCTCGCGAGGATCCCGACCTGATCGTGATGCTCGGCGAGTACGGCGGCCGCGCGCTCATCACGGTCGAACGACTGGCGATCAACTACGAGGACTCAGCCCGTTATCGCCTGTCCGACAACGACGGCGCGGTCCGCACCGGCACGCCGGTGGTGGATGGCGCGCCTGCCGCCTACTTCACGACCCTCCCCGTCCGCGCGATCGTCTCTCGCCTGCGCGAGCGCGGGATCCCGGCCGACGTTTCCGACACCCCGGGGACGTTCGTATGCAACCACCTGCTGTTCAGCACGCTCCACGATCTCGCGCAGAGCGGCTCGGCCGCTCGCGCCGGATGGATCCACCTCCCGCACCTGCCGGAGGTGGCCGCGCTGCCTGAGCACCTTGGCTCGCCCAGCATGACGCTTGAACTCTCGGTCGAAGCGGTCAGGAT
>JASHQV010000268.1 GCA_030038955.1 Solirubrobacteraceae bacterium | reverse complement strand
CGGCTCCGGGAAGACGACGATGCTGACCGTGCTCGGCACGCTCGAACGGGCGACGGGCGGCACCGTGACCGTGCTCGGCCGGGACATCGCGCGGACGTCGGACGTGGCGCTGGCCGGCCTGCGGGCACACGAGATCGGGTTCGTGTTCCAGTCCTTCCACCTGCAGGACACGCTCACCGCGCTCGAGAACGTCGCGCTGGGCATGCTGTACACCGGCGCCTCGGGAAGCGAGCGGCGTCAGGCGGCGCAGGTCGCGCTCGAGCGCGTCGGGCTCGGCGATCGCGTCTCTCACCGCCCGCCGATGCTGTCCGGCGGCGAGTGCCAGCGGGTGGCGATCGCCCGCGCGCTGGTCAAGCGCCCGGCGATCATCCTCGCCGACGAGCCGACCGGCAACCTCGACTCCGCCTCCGGCGCGGGCGTGGTCAGGCTGCTGCACGAGCTCGCCGCCGACGGCGGGACGCTCGTGCTGGTCACCCACGAGCAGCAGATTGCGCGGTCGTTCCCGCGGCGCGTGCAGATGCGCGATGGTGAGATCGTCGCGGACGACCGCTCGTGAGCGCCGCCGACCCGATCCAACCGCACGAGCCGGCGGGCTCCGTCCGCCCGACTCCACCGCACGAGCCGGCGAGCGCCTCCCACCCGACTCCACCGCGTGAGCCGGCGAGCGCCGCCCACCTGCCCGTCCGCGAGCTGCTCGGCACGGCGCTGCAGGGACTGCGGACGCGGCGGCTGCGCGCTTCGCTGTCGGCGCTCGGGATCGCGATCGGGATCGGCGCGATGGTCGCTGTCGTCGGCGTGTCGTCCTCCGCCCAGGCGAACCTGCTGGCGGAGATCGACGCGCTCGGCACCAACCTGCTGACGGTTAGCCCCGGCACCGACTTCCTCGGCAACCAGCAGGTGCTGCCCGACACCTCGGTGCCGATGATCGACCACATGCGCAACGTCGACAGCGACGTCGCGATCTACCAGCTGTCGAACGCGAACGTGTACCGGAGTCCGTACGTGCCGGTCGAGGAGACCGGGGGGATCGGCGTCGACGCCTCGGGCGACAACCTCCCCGAGGTGGTCGGCGCGTCGATGGCATCCGGGCACTACCTGGATGCGGTCAGCCAGCGCTACCCGGAGGTCGTGCTCGGCTCCGAGGCCGCCTCCGTCCTGCAGGTCACGCACGTCGGCGGGCACGTGATGATCTACCTCGGCAACACGTGGTTCGTGGTCGTCGGGATCCTCAACCCGGTCGTGCTCGACTCCAGCCTCGACTCGACCGCGTTCATCTCGCTGCCGGTCGCCGAGCGCCTGTTCCAGTTGCAGCCGAATCCGTCGGAGATCTACGTCCGCGCCGGTCAGGACGACGTCAACGGCGTCGCCAACCTGCTGGCCGCGACCGCCGACCCGCAGAGCCCTTCGGGCGTCTCGGTCAGCCGCCCGTCGGATGCACTCGAAGCCCGGGCGGCCGCCAAGGGCCAGTTCACCACGCTGCTGCTCGGCCTCGGCGCGGTCGCGCTGCTGGTCGGGGCGATCGGGATCGCCAACATCATGGTGATCAGCGTGCTCGAACGCCGCGCCGAGATCGGGCTGCGCCGCGCACTCGGTGCCACCCGCCGCCACATCACCGTCCAGTTCCTGACCGAGTCCGCGCTGCTCGCCGCGCTCGGCGGGATCGCGGGGCTGATGTTCGGGGCGCTCGCCACGCTCCTCTACGCCCAGGCAAAGGCGCAGCCGTTCGCGATGCCCACCTGGGCGCTGATCGCCGCTCCCGCAGCCGGCTTCGCGATCGGCACGATCGCCGGTCTGTACCCGGCCGCCAAGGCCGCACGGCTGAGCCCGACCGAGGCGCTCCGCAGCTGAGACGCACGCGCCCGCTGGACAAGCGCGGTCGGGTGGGGCCGCTTCGGATCTCAGGGAGTGACGCATGTAATGTCCCGATGCGGAGTTAGATGCGTCAGGTGCAGGATTTCGCTGGACCGCCTGGCCGCCGTCGCGTGGGTGGCCGGCTCGGGCTCGTAGCCGTCGGCATCGCGCTGTGCGCGAGCGCGGCGCTCGCTAGCCCGCAAGCAGCGAGCGCCGCGGGCAACACCGCGCCGCTGCTGTGGACCGCCCCGGCCAGCGTCGACACCAAGCCGATCGACAGCCTGACGTGCGTCTCGGCGGACCTATGCGTCGGCGTCGATCGAGGCGGCGATGTGCTGTGGTCGACCGCCCCGAGCGGGGGCGCCAGGCGCTGGCACACGGCGGACGTCGACGGGTCGACCGAGCTGACGGGCGTCTCCTGCCCGGCTGCAAGCCTGTGCGTAGCCGTGGACGCCGCCGGCAACGCCGTCACGAGCACGGCTCCAACCGCGGGCCGGCACGCCTGGACGGTGACGCGGATCGACACGAACACGACGCAGAAGAACAGCGATAACGGCGACTCGGTGCTGCTGCGCGACGTCTCCTGTCCGAGCACATCGCTATGCGTCGCCGTCGATGCGGTCGGTGACGCGCTGACCAGCACGGCTCCCACTGCGGGCAGCGCCGCGTGGGTGGCGACCCACATCGACGGCAACCGAACCCAGGACTGCACGGGCAGCGGCCTCGCCTGCCAGCCGCCGCTGGTCGGCGTCAGCTGTCCCTCGACGTCGGAGTGCGCCGCGGTCGACTTCGCCGGCAACGTGCTGACGAGCGATCACCCAAGCTCCGCGGCGTCCCCGTGGTCGAGCGCGACCACGGACGGCGGCGCGCTCAGCTCGCTTTATGGAGTCTCGTGCCCGACGTCGGCCTTCTGCGCGACCGTCGATGGCTTCGCAGGCAAGGTGATCACGTTCGACCCGACGGTCGCCTCGCGGCAGCTGACGCGGTCGCTCCCGTATTCGCTTGACGGCATCTGGTGCCCGTCGCGGTCGCTGTGCCTGGCGTCGGTGGAGACCGAGGGCGGCATCTCCGGTCTGCTCGGCTCGTTCGACCCGGCCTCGCCGGACTCGACCTGGAGGCTGAGCAGCCTCGGCGGCGTCAACGCGGTCGCATGTCCGCGATCCGACGTGTGCCTGGCGGCCGACGATGAGGGCAACATCGCGGCCGGCGTCACGACCCGCTCAGTCGACGCCGAGCTGTCGACTGCGCTGCTCTCCCGGCGCCGGCTGCCGAGCATCGCCAAGCTCGACCGTACCCACCGCGACCGGCTGACGGTGTCGAGCGCGATCGCCTCGCGGATCTCGCTTCGCTGGGTCGCACGGCTGCACGGGCGGAGGATCGTCGCCGGCTCGGCCAGCGCTCGCTTCAGCGCCCCGGGCAAAGCCCACCTGACGCTGCTCCTGTCCGCGGCCGGCCGAGCGCTGTTCCGGGCTGCCAAGTCGGTCAAGGTGTCGGCCACCGCGACCTTCGCGGCCAGCACGGGGTCTGTCAAGAGGACGGCGAAACTGATCTTCACGCGGGCGCGAAGGCGCTGATCGCACGCAGCCGCGAGCCGCCCGGGTGGACCCCGTGGTGCCGCGGCCCCCGCTCGCTCCGCGCCGCGACCTACAGGTAACGACCGGTCGGCGCGATGACCGCCAGCCTGGCGGTTGCCGAGCCGAGCGTCGGGTGCTTGGCGCGGACGGTCACGGTCCCTCGCCCGCCGGACTTTGAGCGGATCAGGACGCCGCCGACGCCGCCGTATTCCTGGAATGCGAACGGGTTCGTGCCGACGAGCACGGCGGGGCCCTTGAGCGAGAGCGAGACGTTGCCAGACACGTACGGACGCTGGTTGCCGTACTTGTCGAGCGCGCGAAAGGTCAGGCGCGTCGCGTCGCTGCCGTCACCGGCGATCTGCGCGTCCGCCAGGTCGAGCGCGAGACGATCGCTCGACGTGTCGGCCGACATCTGCAGCGTTGTCACCAGCGCGCCGTCGACGTAGCCCTGTACCTCCAGCTCCGGCAGGCTCGAGCCATCGACGGTCAGGTTCACGAGTGCCGGCGGATACGGAAGATTGCCGTAGTCGGCTGTGTCCGGCGTGGCCGCGGTCGACAGCTCGCCGCCGACGTAGACCCGCAGCTCGTCGCAGTTGGTCGCCAGGATCGCGTTCTCGCCCGGCCCACTGGCGGGGGAGTCAGGTCCGAAGTCCCAGTAGAAGGCGGGGAGGATCGTCGGTGCGCTCGCGGGTGAGACCTGCGCGCGGTAGAACGAGGCCCCCGGCTTGGCGACGCGGAAGCTGTCGAGCACGCCCGCCCACTTCAGCCGCTGCCAGTTGCGGTCGCCACCCTGCAGCGTCGCGTAGTCGATCCCGCACCACGCGAGCACACCGGCGTAGCGGGAATCGCCGAACGCGATCTCGTTGACCTGGGCATGGAGCCTGGCCTGATCCTGGAGCGTCGCCGAGCTGTCGATCCAGCGATATCTCGGAGGGCCGACTACGGCGCCGATCGCTTCGCTGATCATGTAGGGAACGCCGGGCACCGGGGGTTTCAGGGTCGCGTTGCCGTCCGTGGCGGTGTAGTCGTCGTAGGCGAACACGTCCTCGGCCCAGCCGGTCGTCGACTGCGTGTCCATCGCGCCCGTCGTCTGGCGGGTGCCGTCGAGGCTGTAGGCCATCTGGCGAGCCTCGGCGTACAGGGTTGGATAGCTGAAGGTCTCATCCAGTCGAGTCGCCCAGACCACGACCGACGGGCGGTTGCGGTCGCGCACGATCATGTCGTGCACGTTCTGCAGGAACTGCGCGTCGAAGTTCGCGTCGCCGATGTACTGCCACCCCGGCGGCTCCTCCCAGACCATCAGGCCGAGCTGATCGCAAGCGTCGAGAAAGTGGGGTGACTGCGGATAGTGCGAGCAGCGCACCATGTTGCACCTGAGCTCCTGTCGCAGCAGCTGTGCGTCGTCGGCCTGCAGCCGTGCCGGTGCGGCCATCCCCACGTAGGGGAACAGCTGGTGGCGGTTGAGGCCGAAGATCTGGAGCCGCTCACCGTTCAGGTAGAAGCCGTCGAGCTCGAACCTGGCCTGGCGAAAGCCGGTGGTGACGGTGACCTCGTGAGCCGGCATCGTCCCGGGTGCGAGCTTCACGCGCACCTCGTAGAGCGCCGGCGAGCTCGGCGACCACAGGTGGATGCCGCGCAGGTCGCGGAGATTCAGGTGGAGCAGCGTCGTGCCGGCGCCGATGCGCTCGCGCTTGCTCGTCGAGGCGACCGTCCGACCGCGGTACAGCAGTTCGGCGGTGACCGTGGCGTGGCGGTGGAGGGCCCGGCGGGACTCAACCGTGACCGTCAGCGCGAGCTCCGGCGAGGAGAGCACGTTGATCGGCTTGGCGAACACGTCGCTGACGAACGCGTCCGGCACGACCACGAGCGTCACGTCGCGGTAGATCCCGGCGGGCATCAGGTAGTCGACGGCACTTGCGCCGTAGAGGTTGCCGAGCGGAGGGACGTCGAGCAGGCGGCCGTCGACGACCACCGCGAGCTCGTTGTCGCCCGATGTGAGCACGTCGGTCAGCTCGACCGTGAACGGCAGGAAGCCGCCGATGTGATCGGCCAGCTCGACGCCGTTGAGGTAGACGGTCGCGTTGGTCATGACGCCGTCGAACACGAGCAGCACGCGGCCATTCGGGAGCGTGGCGGCAGAGAAGCGCTTGCGGTAGATCCATAGGTGCTCCCACGCCGACGGATTCCAGTCTCCCCACGAGAGAGCGGTGACCGTGTGCGGCAGGTTGACCCGCCTGAAGCCGGCGTCGGGGTACCCCGGGTCTTGAGACCCGGCTCGGTAGACGCCGCCGAACCGCCAGTGGCAGTTGAAGTCATAGGTCTCGGCCAGGATCCCGTGGGACGCTCTCCGTGACGCCTCTGCCTGGCTGGCGCCGAGCACGCTTCCGGGGAGCGCGAGCGCGGCGCCGGCGGCGGCGCCGGCCCGGAGCAGGCCGCGGCGGCTCAGGGTCGCGGGCGCCGGATCGCGGGCCGATGCAGACATCGTCGGGAGAGCTAACCGTCAGAAGCCCGCGCAGTTGCGGTTCGCGTGAGCTCGCGGAGTTGCGGGTTCGCCGGGGCTCGCGCAGCTGCGGTTCGCGTGAGCTCCCGGAGTTGCGGTTCGCCTGGGCGCGCGCAGCTGCGGTTTGCCTGGGCGTGCGGGTTCTGCTGAGTGCGCGGTTCAGCTGAGCGCGCGGTTCAGCTGAGCGCGTTGCGCAGGTCGGCGACCAGGTCGTCGGGATCCTCGACGCCGCAGCTGAGGCGCACGAGGTCGGCTGGGACGGCGGCGGTGGATCCCTCGACCGATTGGTGGGTCATCGCCTGCGGCAGCTCGATCAGCGACTCGACCCCGCCGAGCGACTCGGCCAGCGTGAACAGGCATGTGCGGGACGCCAGCTCCGCCGCCCGGGGGTGGCGGAAGCTGACCATGCCGCTGTACCCCGGCCACTGCAGGTGGCTCACCTCTGGGG
>JASHQV010000267.1 GCA_030038955.1 Solirubrobacteraceae bacterium | reverse complement strand
CGGGACGGAGCCAGAGCTTGACTCGACCCTTTCCGAGGTCGAACACTGGCTTCGGCATGTCCTCGTACCGCTGCTGATACTGCAGCACGGTATTGCGGTGGGCGAGGCACAGGATCTCGGCAACACCCTGAGTGTCAAGGAGGTCGTCTGTTTCCACACGAACCATCGGGCGAGCTTACATCGTTAAGCGGATCCGTCCAGAGGCACTCACTGATAGCTTAACGATGTAAGCACCAATGAAGGCGGCCCCGGCGGTGGGCAAACACCCCGGAGCCTGGCACGGAGGCTCTGCGGACTTGTAGCGCGCGATCTCGTCTCGTCTCGTCTCGTGTCAGTCAGGGCGTATAGACCTCAACGGAGGAGCGGACCGTCCCGGCAAATCCGCCGAGATCCACCGGTCAGGCGATGCCTCATCATGTAGATCGATCGGCACCTCTTCACTGGCCGCGTCGCTCACCTCGTTCGGAGCGCTGGCATCGCTCTTCAAGACCGGTGCGCCAGTATCCAAATATTCCTTGTCCTTGATCTTCTTAATGAAGCCGACGAACCATGCGTTGTCGATCAGCAGGTCGTAGACGTCACTCGTCCGTTCCGTCGGGACACCAAAACTGGCCGACACGTTCTGGGCAATGTTCTTCGGAGGAAGCGATGAGCCGTCGTATTTTGCGTAGAACTGCTGTGCAACGGTCGGCTTCGCGGCCGCTTCCCGGAGCGCAAGCTTGTCATCGTCGACCTCCAGCGGCGTCACAATCCTCTCTCCAGGCGCCTGGAGGGAAATCAGCGGCGCATTCGGACCCCTTCGGTCAGCCCGTAACCGAGGGCGGCCCCGCACAACGTGCGGAAGGTCCCTGACGTGGGCGACATCTCCATAGCAACGGCGACATCGAGCGGCTTCGTCGAGTCGGAGCCATAGCTCTCTGCTAGCACGCGTGGCAGGCGGACGGCCTTTCCCATACTAATCGCCGGGACATCAGCCTGACTGATCTTCGCTCGCTTCTTGGCGGCAACTCCGGGTCTATCAGCAGTTTCGCTCATGCGACCAATGATGCATGCCATTCAAGGCATACACCACATACATTCCGTAGCGTCGCGTCTGGTTCGCTTAGGCCATCGCCTCAGTTAGTCGCGATCGACGACCACGCACGGCAAAGACGACCAAGAACGACAAAGCAGTGCGGGCCTTGCCAGCGCTGGTAGGCCCACTGCATGACGGATACCTAGTCCCACTTACAAGCCCGACTGGAGGCCTTGCCACTACCCCGCAGAAAGTGGGTGATGATTGCTACGCCCATGGCTGGCTGGGCGGCATAGCTGTCCAACCAGACCTAAGCAACGTCGCTCGTGTCAGGAGCCGCTGGACAACTGCTCGCGCCGATACTCAAGGATCAGCGAGTCATCCGGCATGCGACCCGTAGTGAACGCCATGAACCACTCGATTAGGGCATCGAGCGCATCTGGCGCGAGCCTGAAACCGCGATGGTTGGTCAGGTGGGCGGTCTTCACAGGCTGCACGTGATCGAGTCGCGCGAATCCTTCTTCGAAGCCATGCTCCTTCGACGCCGGGAGATAGAACACGTTCGTGAACTCGTAGTAGGCCATCCGCTCACGAGTGTGTGCATCGAATTGATCGGCACCATATACAGGTACCACCATCGCGATGTCCGCCACGGTCGTCCCGCGCAGCCGGACCTCCGTCGCGGTTTGACCACCAAGAATGATGACCGGCCGGTTGCGCTTCGTTCTCGCCACTACCGCAGCTTCTGTCGATTCGATGCCAAGACTCTTGATCGGAGGGTGATTGAACGTATCCAGTGTGCGCCCTACGACCGTGAGACTAAGGTTGGTGTCGTCCTCCGGGTCGACCCGTTCGATCTTTAGGCCATGCGTCGGCGGCATGTAAATGGGCTGGTCCGACCAGACCTGACCAGGCGCGATTGCCTTGTTCGTCGCCTCATAAAACGGCTCGATCCACCCATACATGCGTAGCTAAATCCGGGTATCGCTGGGAACCCGCAGTGTGCCGGTAGCTGCTACGCCGTTTTCAGCTTCATCCTCGTCAACGAGGATCTGTCCCGGTGGATCGAGCTCAACGGGCGCGAAACTCTTCGCATGGCTACGACGCCATCGTTCGAGGCGATCGGCGATGTCCGCGGGCGGTGTGGCCGACTTGATCGGCGAGCTGTGGCGCTCTCGGTAATCATGGGCTCGCGACATGTCGAGCGGTTGCCCGCGATGCGCGTCAATCATCGGCCCGGTGTGGAAGTAGACGTAGTCCAAAAGTTCGTTCAGATCCATGCTGCCGTAGTCGTCAACAATGTGATCGACCATGGACTTCGTGGCTGCGGGCCAGTCGCTGCCATCGGGAGCGTCAGGCGCGAATCTGTAAAAGATGCCGTCGCCATACCTCGAGGCCACGAGCGTACTTCCCTCCATCTCGCTCAGCGCGTCTATGAGCTCGAACGCGTAGGGGCCGTAGTGATAAAAGACCCACTCAAACCCGGTCAACGGTTCGCGTCGGCTGCTGAACCGGTCCACATCAATCAGGTAAAGCAGCTTGACGAGCTTAGTTCTGTTCAACGTGATGCCGCGAGCGCGGGCGCGGGCGACGACATAACGAATCAGCGCCCGAGCGTCCGGATC
>JASHQV010000266.1 GCA_030038955.1 Solirubrobacteraceae bacterium | reverse complement strand
TCGCCCAGCTCCTCCTTGAGCCTGCGACCGGTGCCCATCAGCGTGCCGCCGGTGCCGAGGCCGGCGACGAACGCGCTGACCTCGTCGAGCTCCTCGAGGATCTCCAGCCCGGTGCCGTTGTAGTGGGCCTCGGGGTTGGCGCGGTTGCCGTACTGGTAGGGCATGTAGTAGGAGGCGTCGTGCTCGGCCATGTCGAGCGCCAGCTCGACGGCGCCGTTGGAGCCCTTGGCGCCCTCCGAGTAGACGATCTCGGCTCCGTACATGCGCAGCAGCTGAGTCCGCTCCGGCGTGACGTTGTCCGGCATCACCACCTTCAGGTGATAGCCCTTGCGCCCGCAGATCATCGCCAGCGAGATGCCGGTGTTGCCCGAGGTGGGCTCGAGGATCGTCTGTCCGGGGCGGATCAGCCCCCTGTCCTCGGCGTCCTCGAGCAGCGCCTTCGCCACTCGGTCCTTGACCGAGCCGGTTGGGTTGCGGGACTCGAGCTTCGCCCAGATCCGCACGCCCGGCTTGGGGCTGAGCCGCTTCAGCTCGATCAGCGGCGTGTGCCCGATCGACTGCACGATATCCCCGTACCGGCCGCCGCAGGGCTTGTTCTGGAGCCGCTCCATGCTTTACGAAGTATAGGGATCGGAGTGATCCCGATCGGCGCGCACCCGCCGGCAACCGAGGCGATCGGGTGGCGCCAGCCGCTGAGCTTCCCGCGGGTCGAAAACCGACTGATAGTCCAACGAATTTCGACCCGCGCAGCGTAGATCCCGGGTCCGCGCGACCGCTTCCCGGTCGCATCGCGTGCGGCCCGCCGTCAGTCCGTGCCGCCGGCCATCGCCGGCAGGATCACGAGCGTGTCGCCCTGAGTGACGGCGGTGTCGAGGCCATCGAGCACGCGCACGTCCTCATCGTTGAGGTAGACGTTGACGTAGCGGTTGAGCTCGCCGTCGGCGGCGAACAGCTGCGACTGCGTGTCGGGATGACTCGCGACGACCGAGCGCAGGATCTCCCCGACCGACTCCCCCGCGGCCTCCAGCTGCTTCTCGCCGCCGACCGAGGCGCGCAGCACTGGCGGAATTCGTACCGTAGCCATGTCCGTGATCGTACCCGTGCGACGGTCAGTGAACGCCCGCGCAGAACGCCTCGTAGTCGGGGAACACACCCATCTCATCGTCGGAGATCTCGTCCGGCTCGCGCGAGCAGACGGGGCACTCGGGATCGCGCCGGACCTTCACCTCGGTGACGGTCGCAGCCAATGCGTCGTACATGATCAGCCGGCCGATCGCCGGCTCGCCGACGCCGAGGATCAGCTTGATCACCTCGGTCGCCTGCAGCAGGCCCATCGTCCCGGGCAGCACTCCGAGCACGCCGTTGGCGCCGCAGGAGGGCGCCAGCTCCGGCGGTGGTGGCGTTCGGAAAAGGCAGCGGTAGCACGGTCCCTCGTACGGCTTGAACACCGACAGCTGCCCGTCGAAGCCGAGGATCGCGGCCGACACGACCGGAATCTGGAGACGCACGGAGGCATCGTTGAGCAGGTACCTGGTGGGGAAGTTGTCAAGCCCGTCGACGACGATGTCGTAGCCCGACAGGACCTCGATGATGTTGTCCGCGCCGAGCCGCAGCTTGTGCTGGACGACGTCGACGTCGGGGTTGAGCGCCGCGATCGTCTCGGCTGCGGACTCGGTCTTGGGGACGCCGACGCGGTCGCTCGTGTGGATCACCTGACGCTGCAGGTTGGAGATGTCGACGACGTCGTCGTCGACGATCCCGAGCGTGCCCACCCCGGCCGCCGCCAGGTACAGCGCCGCCGGCGATCCGAGCCCGCCCGCCCCGAGCAGCAGCACCTTCGCGTCGAGCAGCTTCTGCTGCCCCTCTGTCCCGACCTCCGGCAGCAGCAGGTGCCGCGAGTAGCGCTCGCGCTGCTCGGCTGACATGAACCGAGGCGTGTCGACCTCGTAGCCGCGGTCCTTCCACAACGTGAAGCCGCCGGTCATCGACTCCACCTGCTCGTAGCCGAGGTCCTCGGTCAGCGTCCGCGCCGCCCACGCCGACCGGTTGCCAGAGGCGCAGTACAGGATCAGGTGCTGCGCGCGATCGGGCGCAGCACCCTCGACCCTCGACTCCAGGTGGCTCTTGGGCACATGCCTGGCGCCCGGGATGTGCCCAGCGTTCCACTCGTCGATCTCGCGGACGTCCAGCACGACCGCGCCGTTGCCGAGCTGGTCACGAACCGCTGCCGGGTCGACCTCGGTGATCCGGCTCTTGATCTGGCGGAGAACCTCCGCTCCGGACGGGCTCATCGGCAAATACTCCTAAAGGCACTCAAAATTCAATACTTCAGTGAGTATAGCCACGAGGGTTGGAGCCCGCAGCGATTGCGGGTAGTGTGGTGGCCATGGTCGATCAGCCACCTCCCAGCCAACCGGCCGAAGAGCCGCTGCCGGCAGCTAACGGGGATCCGGCGACGTCGCCGACGCGGCCCGGCCGCCGGCGCGAGCGCGCCGACAAAGGCGTGATGATCCCCGAGCGCGCGGGACGCTCGGCGATCGAGAGCTTCCTGATGCGGATGGTGGCAACCGCCGGAATCGTTGGCATCGGCGTCGCGATCGCCGCGATCATGCATTCGCAGAAGTCGCAGGGCTGGCTGATCGGGATGGTCGTGTCGATCGTCTCGGTGCTGCTCGCGGCGATCCTCTGGTCGTCGCGGCGTTTGTGAGGCGCCGCCGCCGGACCCCGACAACTTCTCCCACCCCGACCTCGGTTTTGGGGTGGGGG
>JASHQV010000265.1 GCA_030038955.1 Solirubrobacteraceae bacterium | reverse complement strand
CTGTGGGGCAAGCAGACGCTATGCCGGTCGGCCTACTCGATGGATGACTGCTCCGGGTACAAGGCACCGAAGACCACCACCAGCACCTCCACGGCGACGACATCGTCGAGCACAACCGGGACCGGCGCCACCACGACCGGCACCGCGACGACGAGCACCAAGAAGCACAAGTGACGCCAGGCTGATGGGCGGCGACGGCCGGGAGATCGCCGACGGCTCGGGCGACGCACCCCACCGCGAGGATCGCGGCGGTTGGGAGATCGCCGACGGCTCGGGCGACGCACCCCACCGCGAGGACCGCGGTGGTCGGGAGATCGCCGCGGCGCTCGCCCGGCTCGAGCGGATCACCCGACAGCTGCGGCGGGAGTGCCCGTGGGACCGCGAGCAGGACGAGCGCACGGTCGTGCCGCACACGCTCGAGGAGGCCTACGAGCTGGCCGACGCCGCCAACCGCGGCGACGACGCCAAGCTCGCCGAGGAGCTCGGGGACGTGCTGTTCCAGGTGCACTTCCTATCGCTGCTGATGGAGGAGCGCGGCGCTGCGGATCTGGCGCGGGTTGCCGGGCGCGCCACCGACAAGCTGATCCGCCGCCACCCCCACGTGTTCGCCGAGACCGAGGTGGAGGACGCCGCCGAGGTGCTGCGCAACTGGGACGCGATCAAGACGACCGAGAGCGGCCGCGAGCCCGGCGTCTTCGGAGAGGTGCCCGACAACCTGCCGGCGACGCTTTATGCCCGCAAGGTGCAGCGCCGGGCGGCGTCGAGCGGGTTCGACGTCGACGACGTCGAGCAGCCGTTGCGTTCGGTCGCCGACGAGCTCGCCGAGCTGCGCGCCGCGAGGACGCGGCAGGAGCGCTTCGACGAGCTCGGTGACGTGCTGTTCGCGGCGGTTGGCGTTGCCCGCAAGCTCCAGGTCGACCCCGAGCTGGCGCTACGGGCAGCGGCCGATCGCTTCCGCGGTCGCGTGCAGTCGGCGGTCGATCTCGCTGCGTCCGAAGGGCGGAGCTGGAACGATCTTGCCTCCGAAGGTCAGCTCGCGTACTACGCGCGGGCGCGTTCCCACGAAGACGAAGGCGAAGGAGAGCCCCAGGAGCGATGAGCCAGATCGAGCACGTGCACGCCCGCCAGATCCTCGACAGCCGTGGCAACCCGACGGTGGAGGTGGAGCTCAGCGTGCGCTCCGGCGCCTGGGGCCGCGCGGCGGTCCCAGCGGGCGCCTCGACCGGCGAGTTCGAGGCGGTCGAGCTGCGCGACGGCGGCGGCGACTGGATGGGCCGCGGCGTCAGCAACGCGGTCGACAACATCAACGGCGAGATCGCGACCGCGGTGAGGGGCATGGACGCCGGCGCCCAGGCGGCGCTCGATCGCACGCTGATCACGCTCGACGGCACGCCGGGCAAGTCGCGGCTGGGAGCGAACGCGACGCTCGCCGTGTCGCTGGCGGCGGCGCACGCCGCGGCGGCCGAGGAGCGGCTGCCGCTGTGGCGCTACCTCGGCGGCGAGGGCGCCCACATCATGCCGGTGCCGATGATGAACGTGCTGGGCGGCGGCGTCCACGCCGACAACCGCGTCGACTTCCAGGAGTTCATGGTCGTTCCTGTGGGCGCCGCGTCGTTCCGCGACGCCCTGAAGATGGCGGTCGAGGTGTTCCACAACCTGAAACAGACGCTGCGCGACCGCGGGCTCGGCACGACCGTCGGCGACGAAGGGGGGTTCGCGCCCGACCTGGACTCGAACGAGGCCGCACTCGAGCTGCTGGTCGCGGGGATCCGCGCGGCCGGCTACATCCCGGGAGAGCAGGTGGCGATCGCGATCGATCCGGCCGCATCGGAGCTGTACCACGACGGCGCCTACGTGCTCGAGCACGAGCACCGCACGCTCAGCGCCGACACGCTCGCGAGCTACCTGGGCGAGCTCGTCGATCGCTATCCGATCGTCTGCCTCGAGGACGGGATGGCCGAGGACGATTGGGACGGGTGGGGCACGCTGACCGCCCGTCTCGGCGATCGCATCCAGCTGATCGGGGACGACGTGTTCGTCACCAACACGGACCGTCTGAAGCGGGGAATCGAGGCGAAGGTGGCCAACGCGGTGCTGATCAAGGTCAACCAGATCGGCACGCTGACCGAGACGCTGGCGGCGATCTCGATGGCTCGCGCGGCCGGCTACACGTCGGTGATCTCGCATCGATCGGGCGAGACCGAGGACGTCACGATCGCCGATCTGGCGGTCGCCACGGGCTGTGGACAGATCAAGACCGGGGCGCCGTCGCGCGGCGAGCGGGTCGCCAAGTACAACCAGCTGCTGCGGATCGAGGAGTTCCTGGGGGCCGAGGCGGAGTACCCGGGGCGGCGACTGTTCCGGCGTTAGCGAGCCTGCGCCGGGGCGCACCATTGCTTGCAGGAGGAAGGAGCGGCGCGGCGTCGAACGAAGGCCCACGGGATGCCGTCCGCCCGCACCGCCACCCGCGCCCGCTCCGCCCGCCGTCCCGATCGGGCTGCGGCACGCGTCCACGCGCCCGCGAACCGGGCGCGCCCGCAAAGCGTTCCCCTGCGCCTGCCGATCTCGCGGATCAAGTGGGACCGGGCGGGCCGCACGGTGATGCTGGTCGTGCTGGGCCTGGTGGCCTACCTCGGGATCAAGGGGATGCTGACGCTGCTCTCCACCCATGCCCAGGCGGAGCAGCAACAGGCGATCGTCCGCACCCTGGCGAGGCAGAACAAACGTCTCGAGCAGCTCCAGCGCTCGCTCAGCCAGCCGGCCACGATCATTCGCGACGCCCGGTCGCTCGGGATGGTCAAGGCGGGTGAACGCTCGTACTCGGTCTCGGGTCTGCCTGGCGACTGAGGCGGCGTTGGGGGGCGCCGCGAGAGGGGCGGAGAGAACGCCGTGAGCGGCGTTGACGGACCGCCGTCACCGGCTGGCTACGCTGAGCCGATGGCGGTTGGGTTTGAGGAGCTGCATGGGCTGTGGCGCGAGGGCGAGCGGCGGCTGGCGCAGTCCGAGCCAGACGATCGCCCCGCGCTGGAGCGCGTGGTCGAGGTGCTGGTGCTGGAGCTGCGGCGGCGCCTCGGTGGCAACTTCACGGCCGAGGAGCTGGCACGGCTGTACGCGTCGCAGGGCACCGACTGGTGCTTCGAGCTGGCGACGCGCGTCGCGCCGGACGATCCCGCCGCCTGGGACCTGTCGATCGTGGCGAACGCGGCGTTCGCGCGATATCTGCGGAGCGCGAGCGACTACGGCGGGGGGCGACGGCGGCTGGAGGACGAGCCGCCGTC
>JASHQV010000264.1 GCA_030038955.1 Solirubrobacteraceae bacterium | reverse complement strand
TCATCCAGACCCGCGTTCTGAGAACGAGCTCTGCCTCCGGCATCGCGTAACCGCTCACGCTCCGCGCTCACTCTCCGCTGCGCGCTCACTTCTTCCGTACCTTCTTCTTGCCGGCAACCTGCAGGCGCTTCGGGCCCTTGCGGGTGCGGGCGTTGGTCTTCGTGTTCTGGCCTCTGACCGGCAGCCCGCGGCGGTGGCGGAGGCCGCGGTAGCAGCCGATCTCCTGGAGGCGCTTGATGTCCTGCGAGCGCTCGCGGCGCAGATCGCCCTCGACCGTCAGCGACGTGTCGATCAGCTCGCGCAGCTTGACGACCTCGTCCTCGGTCAGGTCCCGGACCTTGCGGTCGGGTTCGATCCCGACCTCGGCCAGCAGCTTGTTGGAGGTGGGACGGTCGATCCCGTAGATGTAGGTGAGGCCGACTTCGACGCGCTTGTTGAGGGGGATGTTGATCCCCGAGATCCGCGCCATCAGTGCTCCGCGGTGCCTCCGGCACCGCGTCCCGAGGCAGTGCTCGCGATTACCGTTCGCGTGCGGCTCGCCGCACTCATCCCTGCCGCTGCTTGTGACGAGGGTTGGAGCAGATCACCAGCACGCGCCCGTGCCGGCGGATGACCTTGCACTTTTCACACATCGGCTTGACCGACGGTCGTACTTTCACGTCGCTTCGCTCTCGTAGGAGTGTTCCGGGCTGAAACTCGCCCCGGCTCTGGCGACCGGTACAGTCGCCGCTACCGAAGCGAGCACCGCGCGCAGCACGACTCGCGCGCTGCAAGCGCATCGGCTGATACTAGCAGGGGCGCAATCTCCGGCGCCGGCCGTGCGCCGGATCGCTTCGCGATCTTGGACGCCGTCAGGCCGCGACGCGGTGGCCGCCGGCCTCGTGCCACGGCGTCAGGATCCGCGGGCCCGCGGCGGTGATCGCGATCGTGAACTCGAAGTGCGCGGCGAGCGAGCCGTCCTGCGAGTAGATCGCCCAGTGGTCCTCGCTGACGCGGACGTTGTGGCGGCCGACCGTGACCATCGGCTCGACCGCCAGCACCATCCCCTCCTCCAGCGGCACGCCCGTGCCCGGATCGCCATAGTTGGGGATCTGGGGGTCCTCGTGCATGCTGCGGCCGATCCCGTGCCCGACCAGCGTGCGGACGATCGACAGGCCGGCCGCCTCGACGTGCTCCTGCACCGCGTGCGAGACGTCTCCCAGCCGGTTGCCGGCGACGCACTGGACAGCGGCCAGCTGCAGCGACTCCTCGGTCACCGCCAGCAGCTTGTGGGCCACCGGCGAGATCGGCCCGACCGGGAACGTCCGAGCGGCGTCGGCGACCCAGCCGTCCCGGACGACGCCGACGTCGAGTGAGATGATGTCGCCGCGCTCGAGCCGGTAGGGCCCGGGAATGCCGTGCACGATCATCGAGTTGGGCGACGTGCAGATCGACCCGGGAAAGCCGCGATAGCCCTTGAACGCCGGCTCGCAGCCCTGCGAGCGGATGAACGTCTCGGCCGCCTGGTCGAGCTCCTTGGTGCTGACACCGGGGCGGACCTTGCCTGCCAGCAGGTTCATCGTCCTCACCAGGACCTCGCCGGCGGCGGCGATCCGATCGATCTCCGCAGGGCTCTTCTTGATGATCATCGGGCGGCCGGGAGCGAACGCTGAGAGTCCATCAAACGTCGTCCTCCATCCGCAGGGTGGCGATCATCGCGCGGATGTGGTCGTGCACCTCGGCGGGGCTGCGCGTGCCGTCGACTCGCCGCATCAGCCCCTGATCGTCGTAGTAGTCGATCAGCGGCGCCGTCTTCTCGCTGTAGACCTCGAGGCGGTTGCGGACCACCTCGGGCTTGTCGTCGTCGCGCTGGACCAGGCGCGAGCCGTCCTCGTCGCAGACCGAGTCGTTCTTCGGCGGGTCGAACTCCACGTGATAGGTATGCCCGCTCTTGACGCACACGCGACGTCCCGAGATCCGCTTGATGATCTCCTCGTCGGGCACATCGACCAGCAGCGCCGCGGTGATGTGACGCCCGGCCGCCTTCATCTGCTGGTCGAGCGCCTGTGCCTGGGCGACGGTGCGCGGAAAGCCGTCAAGGATGAAGCCGTCCTCGGCGTCGGGGCGGTGCAGGCGGTCGGCGACCATCGCCACGATCACCTCGTCGGGCACGAGTCCGCCGGCGTCCATGTACTGCTTCGCTCGCTTGCCCAGCTCGGTCCCGTCCTTGACGTTCTGGCGGAGCATGTCACCGGTCGAGATGAACGGGATTCGGAAGTCGTCCTGCAGGCGATCGGCTTGCGTTCCCTTGCCCGCCCCCGGCGGGCCGATCAGGATCAGGTTGAGCTCCGACATCGCCGGAAGATCCTAGATGATTGATTCCAAATGACTCACTCGCGGATGCGTCCGGGACGACTTCGCGGACACGGCACGGTCGGTCGGCTCACGCAGCGCTGCTGCCACCACCAGCTTCGCTGGCGGTGCCAGCCTCCCGCCCGCACCATCCCGCTTGCCCCCGAACGCCCCACGCGCAACCGATTTGGAATCAATCATCTAGCGGGCGGGCTGCAGCCACGGATGGGCTGGATTCCAGCCGCGACGAGCGCGTTGATCGGCGCCGTGCCGGGCGAGCACCGGCGCCTCGAGCATGTGCCAAGAGGCGCTCGCGACCACCACCGTGCCGGCCAGCGTGAGCCCCAGGTAGACGACGATCGGTTGGCCGGGGAGGTAGTGAACGGCGAGGTTGCGGATCAGCAGGTTGCCGAGGTACAGCCCGTAGCTGATCCGCCCCAGGTAGCGCAGCGGCCGGCAGCCGATCAGGCGGGCGCAGGGGCCGGACTCGCACTCCAGCAGGTGCAGCAGCAACAGCACGCCAAGCGCGGCAGCGGCCATGTAAACCCACACGTCGGAGACGCTCGACAGCAGCCTGCCCAGCGGACCCGCGGGGATCAGGATGAGGACGAAGCCGGCGAGCAGCAGCGCTCCGAGCGGCGGCCAGGCGACGGCCCGCGGCAGCGACCGGTGGCGCCAGACGATCGCGGTCGCGCATCCGGCCAACAACTCCGCGGCGCGGTCGGGAGGCGAGAAGTACAGGTTGTAGCCGGGGATCACGTGCTCGAGTGGGGACGCCGTCGCGATCAGCCCGACGACGGCGACCGCCAGCAGCGTCAGGATCGTCCCCGGCCGCAGGTTACGTCGCAGCATCACCAGCAGCGCCAGTGGCCACAACAGGTAGAACTGATCCTCCATCGCCAGCGACCAGGTGGGACTGAGTGATCCGAGGTCGCTGGTATGGCCAAACGTCACCATCCAGTTGTTGACGAACAGCAGCGTCGTCAGCACGCGCTCGCCGAGGCTCCAGCCGGTGAATGGGTGAAGCAGCAGGTACAGGGCGGCGAACGCCGCCACCAGCAGGAACAGCGCCGGCAGCAGGCGGCGGGCGCGTCGCTCGTAGAAGCGACGCAGCGAGATCCGGCCGGTGTCGTCCCATTCCTCGCACAGCAGCGTCGTGATCAGGAAGCCCGACAGCACGAAGAACACGTCGACGCCGATCCAGCCCCGCGCCAGCACGGCGGTGTGGGTGAGGATCACGAGCACGACCGCGACCCCGCGCACGCCGTCGAGCACCGGACGGCGACCGAGCCGGCGCAGTGGGCGCACTGACCGACCCGCCTGGCCCGAAGCCAAGCGCGGCCGGCGCACTCGGACGTAAGCTGGCTGCACACCCCTGGGATAACCCATCGGGGGTAAAGTTAGCGTCGGATTAAGATTCTCGCGGCGCGGGCGGATCCGTGCTCGCGCGCTTCGCGGCGGCGACAGCTGCGCCGGTTACTTCAAGAAGCCCTCGTAGTTGCGCATCATCAGCTGCGCCTCGAGCTGCTTCATCGTGTCCAGCGCGACGCCGATGACGATCAGGATCGAGGTGCCTCCGAACGCGAACGAGGCGCCAGTCTGGCTGATCAGGATCGTCGGCAGCGCCGCGATCGCGGCCAGGAAGATCGCGCCAGGCAGCGTCAGGCGAGCGAGGATCCGGTCGAGGAACTCGGCGGTCGGGCGCCCAGGTCGCACGCCGGGGATGAACCCGCCGTACTTCTTGAGGCTGTCCGCCTGGTCAACCGGGTTGAACGTGACCGCCGTGTAGAAGTACGTGAACAGGATGATCAGGATGCACTCGCCGACCACGTAGTGCCAGTCGCCGGGGGCGAAGAAGTTGTAGATCTTGGTGCCCAACGAGTTCGGGTTGGTCTGCCCGATCAGCTGGCCGACAGTCGGCGGGATCGCCATCACGCTGGCGGCGAAGATCACCGGGATCACGCCCGCCATGTTGACCCGCAGCGGCAGGTAGGTCTGCCCGCCCTGGGTCATCCGCCGGCCGATCACCCGCTTGGCGTACTGGATCGGGATCCGCCGCTGGCCCTCCTGCACGAACACGACGGCGGCGACGACCGCAAACGCGATGAACGGCATCATCACCTTGAAGGTGGCGCTCGGGTTGTTCCACCACGACTGCAGCCCGCCCGGAATCCGGGCGACGATCGACGCGAAGATCAGCAGCGAGATGCCGTTGCCGATCCCGCGCTGGGTGATCAGCTCGCCCATCCACATCAGCAGCACCGTGCCGGCCGTCAGGCTGATCACGATCAGGAACACCTTGCCGAGGTTGAAGTCCGGGATCAGCGTGACCCCGGCCGAGCTCTCGAAGCTCTTGAACAGGAACACGTAGCCGATCGACTGGGCAAACGCGAGGCCGACGGTCAGGTAGCGGGTGTACTGGGTGATCCGCGCCTGCCCCACCTCGCCCTCCTTCGAGAGCTTCTCCAGCGAGGGGACGACGACCTGCAGCAGCTGCAGGATGATCGAGGCGGTGATGTACGGCATGATCCCCAGTGCGAACAGCGCGATCCGCCCGAGGCCGCCGCCGGAGAACAGGTTCAGCAGCCCGAGGATGCTGTTGCCCCCGAGGTTGCTCTCGACCGACGAGAGGGCCTTGTGGTTGATGCCCGGAGCGGGGATGTAGGCGCCGAGCCGGTAGAGCCCGAGGATCAGCGCCGTGAACAGGACCTTCTTGCGGATGTCCGCGACCCGGAACGCCCCCAGGATCGTCGAGATCATCGCGCGGCCCTCAGGTCTCGTGCTCGCCGGGGTCGGCGGACCTGGCCCGGCCGGTGTCGCCGCGCTTCAGGGGCACTGGCACGAGCTGGCAGGTTCCGCCCGCCGCCTCGATCGCCTCGCGCGCCTTCGCGCTGAACTGATGCGCGTGGACCGTGAGCGGCTTCGACAGCTCGCCCTTGGCGAGGATCTTCACCGGGATCTGCTTCCGGGTGGCGAGACCCTTGGCCGCGAGTGCCTCAGGCGTGATCGCCTCGCCGGCCTCGAAGCGAGCCTCCAGGTCGCGCAGGTTGACCGGCTGGGTGTGGGTGCGGAAGCGCTCGAACGGCATCGACTTCTTCATGTGCGGTCCGCGCAGCTTGCGCATCCGCATGTGGATCGGCATCTGGCCGCCCTCGAAGTGCGCCCGGTGCTTGGCCCCCGAGCGGGCGTTGTAGCCCTTCTGGCCACGGCCGGCGGTCTTGCCGGTGCCGGATCCCTCGCCGCGGCCGACGCGCTTGCGCGGCCGCCGCGAATCGGGGGCGGGCCTCAGGTTGTGCAGGCCGATGCGCGCCGCGCCGCCGGTCAGCTCCCCGTCGGCGCGGGACTCGGCGACCGGAGCGGTGGCTTTGACGGTTGCGACCGGGGTGGCGGGCTTGGACGCGGTCGCCTTGCGCCTGGTCCCAGCGGCCTCGGACGCGGTCGCCTTGCGCTTGGTCTCAGCGACCTCGGACGCGGGCGTCGTCGCGTCGCCGTCGGGCTTGCGCCTAGCCGCGGGCATTACTCCTCGACCTCGACGAGATGGCGCACGCGATGGATCATCCCGCGCACCTGCGGGGTGTCGTTGACCTCCACGGTCTGCCCGATCCGCCGCAGCCCGAGCGAGCGCAGCGTGTCGCGCTG
>JASHQV010000263.1 GCA_030038955.1 Solirubrobacteraceae bacterium | reverse complement strand
TCGTCGATTACACGACCAACCAGGTGGTGCCGATCGACGTTGCCACGCTGAAGCCAGGAACGCCGATCCAGCTGCCGGGCGGCGACGACGCCTACCCCGAGCAGATCGCAGTCGCCCCCAACGGGCTCACCGCCTACGTGGTCGAGTACGGCAGCGATGCGCTCGTGCCGGTCAACCTCACGACCGACACCGCCGGTACGGCGATCCCGGTCGGCTCCGATCCCTACAGCGTCAGCATCGCGCCCAACGGCAAGACTGCCTATGTCGCTGCGTACGGCTCTGAAGCGATCGATCCGGTCAACCTGAGCACGGATGCGGTCGGCACGCCGATCACCGTGACAGACGCGACCTGGACGGCAATCACCCCCGACGGACATACGCTCTACGTGCTCGATTACGGTGGTCGCGAGCTCGTTCCGGTCGACACCTCCGATGGCGCGACCGAGACCCCGATTAGCCTGCTTAGCTCCACGGAGCCATACGGCCTTGCGATCTCTCCGAACGGCCAGACGGCCTACGTCAGCGACTACGCGGACGATGTGGTGTTCCCGGTCGATCTCACAACCGGCTCGGTCGGCAGCGGCATCCCGATCGGTGCCGGTTCTGAGTTTCCGACGCTGACCCCCGATGGCAAGACGCTGTACACGAGCAACTACTCCAGCGGCACGCTGACCCCAGTCGACACCACGACGCTCACCGCTGGATCGACGATCACGGTCGGGGCTGGGCCGGGCCAGCTTGGAATCGTCCCCGATCAGTCGCCGACGGCCCGGTTCGTCAGCACAGCTCACGGCAAGTCCGTGAAGTTCGACGCCGCTCGTTCGTCCGCCGTCAGCGGGACGATCGCCACCTACGAGTGGAGGTTCGGCGACGGCAAGACCGCCACCACCGACTCCCCGAAGATCAAGCACACCTACGCCAAGCGGGGTAGGCACACGGTCACGCTGACCGTGATCGACAGCCAGGGCTGCTCCGATCAACAGGTGCTCACGGGCCAGACGATGTACTGCAACGGATCGAGCGCAGCTCGATCCGTGCTCCAGGTCCCGACTCCCTCGGTCAAGATCGCAACGGGCTCGGCGAAAGTGAAGCACGGCCGCGCGAAGGTCAAGCTTGACTGCTCGAAGGCCGCCCGCTGCACGGGCACGCTGACGCTCGCGACCGGGAGCCAGACGTTCGCGAGCGCCCGCTACTCCATCGCCGCGCGCAAGACCAAGTCGCTCACCGTGCGGCTGAACAGCGCCGGCAGGCATGCGCTGGCCACGGCCAGCCACCGCCGCCTGAGGGTGAAGGCGAGCGCCACCGTCAAGGGCGGCAACGCCGCCACGCGCACGATCACCCTGGTCGCCTGACGCCGACTTGCGTTTGGGGGGCGGCGCGCCCGCGTCGCGGGCGCGCCGCCCCCCGGCTTCGCTCGCCGGACACCCGCCCCCCCGGAATCCGGTCCTACCGGAAGGGCTAGTGCGAAACGAACCCTTGGTCTAGTCCCAGACGGCCACGAACGTGCGACTCTACGAGCACGTTGGGGGCGCAGTCGGGGGACGGTTCGGAGTCTCGGCGCCGGGGCTGGCGCCGAGACTCCGACAGCTTTTGGGGCCCTCGGTAGGACCCTGGATCGCAGGCGGCGCTCAGTCCTGCCGGCGAGTGAACAAGCGACGGAACGCCCGCGGCAGCCACGACGAGCGGCGCGGCTGCTCCGCTCTGTGCTCCCGTAGCTGCTCCTGTATCTCCTCGCGCGCGGCGGCCTCCGCCTCACGCTCATCCGCAATCTGCTCGCCCAGCTGATGCATCTGAGACGGATTCGGCCACGGTGCTGAGCCAGGGGACATGCTGCGATGCTACATCCACCTCGCGACGGCGGCGAGAATCTCACCAGCGCCGACGCGGTGGCCGCCGCCGCCGCCAACCACGAGATAGAGCGGAGGATGCGATGCCGATCAGCGGCGTTCACTTCAACGGCTCGGTGAACCTGCCGGACGCCGATACCGTGATGCGGGAGATCAGCTCGCGGATCCCACACGGGGTCCGGCGGATGACCGACGGCGAGACGGGCGAGCGCAACTACTGGATCCAGTTCCAAGTCGAGAAGTTCGCGCAGATGCCAGAGCTCGAGTCGCTGGGGCGCGACCGGGCATACGACACCGGCGGCGCCGAAGCGCCGGCGATGCCGAAGCTGCGCCTCGTCGCGGGCGTCTCCCCCGACGCGGTCAGGTGGCCGAACCTGGGGTACGCGGACGCGTACGGCACGTCGTTCGAGCTGTTCGCCGGACTGCAGGCGGACGGGACGATCCCCGCCGACGTCCGCTTCCAGATGCAGTACCCAACGCCGATCGCACCGCTCGCGGGAACGATCACGCCCGAGGATCTCCCCGGCCTGGCCGCCTCATACGAGGCCGCCCTGTTCGCCGATCTCGACCGCGCGCTGGCCGTGATTCCCCACGATCGCTGCGCGGTGCAGTGGGACGTGGCGGTCGAGATCGGGCTGCTGGAAGGAGGCTTCGGGCCCGGCACGCGCGCATCGCTCGACGAGATCGTGCCCGGCCTCGCGCGGTCCGCGGATCACGTCCCCGAAGACGTGCCCGTTGGGATGCACCTGTGCTACGGAGACTACGGCCACCGCCACTTCATGCAGCCTGAATCGCTGGCGCTGCAGGTGCAGCTGGTGGATGCGGTTCTCGCCGCGGCGCGCCGGCCGGTCGACTGGTTCTCGTTCACGGTGCCACAGAACCAGCGCGAGCAGGGTTACTTCGCGCCGCTGCGCGAGCTTCGCGCTGGCCCGGAGACCGAGCTGTACTTCGCGCTCGTGCCCTACCACCCCGACGAGCAACCGGCGGGCACGACCGACGAGCAGGTCGGGCTGATCGACGCCCGCCTGGCGGAGTCGCAGTCCGGAGCGCGCGACTGGGGAATCTGCACGGAGTGCGGGATGGGGCGCGTCGCGTCCGAGGAGGTGCCGCGGCTGCTCGACCTGCACCGGCAGATCCTCGAGGCACATGGGGTGGCGAATCCCGGTCTGCCTTAGAGCGTGGAACAAAATGACGTGCGATCGAGGCGTTCCAGGACCAAGCTGGGCGCCGCCTGTGGTCGCAGCAGGTATTGAAATACCTGCAAGACCGCGGGTGGTGAGCCAGCGCCGGTGATGGGACGCATCCGGCGTGCGCTCATTTTGAGAGGCGCTCTTAGCAGCCGTGCTCGCCGGCGCGCGATGCCGGCTGGGCGCCGACCGATGCGCGCTGCTCAGCGACCGCTGGCGAGCGCTGCGGTCGTTCGTTCCAGATCACGGGCGGGCCGTGGTCGCCGCAGCTTGCCAGCACGCATTCGTGATGCGGGTAGCCGGTGCGGCAGACGAGACGCATGTCCGCGAGATGGTCGTCGCCCGGCTCCATGCTCAGCCAGGTGAGCGTCGGGTCGCGAGTTGCCGCTCGGCCGATCGTGTCCTCGATGGCCGTCCACTCCTCGGCGTCGACGTACTGACGGAAAACCGACTGCCAGATGACCGTCAGCTCGCCGTCGCCACCTGTGCCCAGCACGCGCTCCAGCCAGGCGCTGGCGCACTGTCGCTGGATCGGCGCGGGCGCGGCGGCAACGAGCTCGAGCGCCGCTTTGAGCCGCTCGATCCGCTCGGTCTCGTCCGGCCATATGTAGGACAGGAGCGTGAGGCGATCCTCGGATGCCGTTGGATCCAACGGCATCCGGTCGCATCCAGCTCGCGACACGATCGTCAGCTTCCGCGCGGCCGCGTGAACGTCGACCGTGGGGGGCGGCTGCCACGGCTCGTTGAAGCGCACCGGTGAGCCAGCATCGCCAAGCTCCTTGCCGTCCACGACATAGCAGTAACGGTCGGGGATCAGGTTGAGTCCGCCACTGGCGCCGATCTCGAGTAGCCGAATCGGATGCTCGTGGCGAGCTGCCACCCACAGCAATCCTGCAAACAGCACGGCCGACCGACCCGGCTCGTTGGTTTGCACCGGACCGTGAAGCCGCTGCTTGACCCAGTCGAAGTGCTGCTCGAGTGTCGGCAGTGCGACCTGCCACACCTTGTCCGGCGGCAGCGTGCCAGCCGCGCTCGGATAGAACGCCGCCAGACGCGGCGCACGGCCGGCGAGGACGAGGTAGTGCAGCGCGGCGAGCAGCCGCAGCTGCGGCACCGATCCAGACGGCGCGGGCACGCCGGCGAACAGCCTGGCCGTCACCCCGCCAGCATCGAGGTCGCCAGCGGCGTCGTACATCAGGCGGGCACAAAGTGGCGAGCGGCCGTGGCGGACCAGGGCATCGGCGTGGCGGCGGAAGCGGTCGGCCAGCGACAGCCCCGCGGTGCCCGAGTCGCCCGCGCCCCCGAATCGAGGCCGCCTCACGTCGCTCACCAGCTGAGTCTTCCACACGTGGCGTTACGGCCTGTGACCTGCGCGGACGTGTGCGTACCGGACGCGCTCCGGCCGGTGTGCGATCGCGGGTCGAATATCGACGGATAGTCTGGCGAATTTCGACCCGCGGGCGCGATCGCCGGGCCGATCGCATGGTCAGCGCGTCCGGGCCGCGAACGCAAGGTCAGGCGACGGTCGATCTGAGTCATCACACGATCTGAGTCATCACAATCTGATCGGCACGGCCCGTCCGCGGCCACGTGTGCGACAACCACCTGCGAGTGTCAATCAGCTGGCTATCGCAACGGTCGCAAGAACCGCCTGATCACATCGGCGAGAAGCTCTGGCTCCGCCACCGCTGGGAAGTGACCCCCCACCGGATACTCGGACCAGTCGGTGACGTTGTAGAACCGCTCCGCGAGCGCGCGGGGCGGCTTGGGGAACGGTACGCGCTCGCCACCGAAGAGAGTGACCGACGTTGGCACCGAGGAGGGATCGTCCGCCGGCAACGCGGCGTCCGCATGCTGGTAGGCCCAGTACGGCAGCAGTGAGGTGGCGATCGTATTGGTCACCCAGTACAGGGTGAGCGTGGATAGGAGAAGATCCCGGTCGAACGCGGAGACGCCGCCGGCCCGCTCGCTGCTCCAGGCCACCACCTTCTCACCGATCCACGCCGCCAGCCCGGCGGGACTGTCGGACAGGGCGGCGGCGAGAGTAGCGGGCTTGGTCGCGTGCTCATGCATGTAGCCGCCCTCGTCCACCGTCCACCTGGCCGCAGCCGCGGCGAAGCGCTCCTCGGCCGCCGAGCGATCATCGGCAGGGGCAGCGAGGCCGGGCGTCGCGAGATGAATGCCGACAACGCTGTCCGGACGCTCACGCGCCAGCCAGCCGGTCACCCCCGCCCCGAGGTCGCTGCCGTGGGCGGCATACCGCTCGTAGCCGAATCCTTCGGCCATCAGCCGATGCCAGATCCTAGCCACGTCGCGGGCGGTGCGTCCCTCGTGAGGCGGCGGACCGCTGAACCCGAACCCGGGCAGCGACGGGATGATCAGCGTGAACGCATCAGCCGGATGCGCCGCAGGATCTGCGAGCAACGGAGCTAGCTTCAAGTATTCGAGGAACGATCCCGGCCATCCGTGCGTGAGCAACAGCGGCATCGGCCGCGGCCCACGACCTTCGACCCGGACGACGTGGAGCTGCTGATCGCCGACCTGCGCTCGGTAATGGGTGAGCAGATCGAGCCGCCCTTGTAGCGCCTCGACGTCGAACCCTCGCCAGTCGTCGAGCAACTCGGCGATCCAGGTTCTGGGCACGCCACGATCCCAGCCGTGACCGAGATCCAGCGGCCTCCGGGTGCGGCTCAGGCGCAGTC
>JASHQV010000026.1 GCA_030038955.1 Solirubrobacteraceae bacterium | reverse complement strand
GCCAGCGTCCCCAGCTGCTGCGTCAGCCGCCCATAGGTGCTCGAGTTGAGGCTGAACAGCACCACCTCCTCGCCGGCCAGCGCGCGCTCCAGGTCGATCCCTGTGCCGCCGCCGTCGCCGAGGAACGCGCCCGTGTGCGATTCGCTGATGATCGCGAGCCGCGAGGCAAGCCCGCGTACGGCGCTCAGCTGGTCGGGCGTCAGCGACGCGAGGTAATCGCCAATCCGCGCCGCCCGCTCCGGTGCCACCCGCCGGGCAGCGGCCGCCAACCGCAGCGGATCGAGCACCTCGACGACGCGCGCCAGCGTCACTGGGCCTGCATCCGGGTCGGCCTGGAGGACCTGCAGCGCGGTTTGCACGTAGCGCTCGGCGGCGCGCTGATAGTGGGGTTCCGTGAATCGCTCGGTCGCGATCAGCTTGTCCTTCAGCTCGGTGGCGTTGCCATGCGCCAGCGGGTTCCACAGCTGGGGGCCGTCAGGCGTCCAGCAGCGAAACCGGCGTCCGGCCGTGGCGGCGGCCTCGCGGAGCGTCGCCGCGAACGCGGGTGAGCCCTTCAGGTCGATCGCCACCACGGGTTGCCCGCGGCGGACCTGGGCGGTCAGGATCGCCAGCAGCGTCGTCGACTTACCCGCGCCGCTCGCGCCCAGGATCAGGCCGTGGGCCGACAGCTGTGCCTCGGACAGCGCCACCGCGCGTCCACTTGAGTCGAGGCCGAGCGTGATCGCGCCGGAGCTGCCGTCGAGTGCGCTTGCCGCCGCTCGCTGGGCGCGCTGCGCCGCCCGCCAGCCGCGAGCAAGTCGGATCGCCAGCTTCAGTGCCAACGTCGCAAGCACTGCCGCGACGATCCAGCCGGTCGGCGCGACCAGCAGCGCCGCCAGCGCCGGCCACAGCCACCAGGCGTGGCGTCGCAGCCGGGGAGGAGGAGGCGGCGGCGGAGCGGGTGCAGGGAGTGAGGGCGGCGGCGGGCTCACAGCTCGGAGGGCGGCGGCGGGCTCACGGCTCGGAGGGGGGCGGGCTCACAGCTCGGCCGCTGCCGATCGCGTGCTCGCTGCCCGGCGCCCGCGGGATGTGGCGCTCGTCGCCGCTGATGGCGGAGCTAACGTCGCGGCTCGCGTTCGCGTCGCGCTCGCCGTCGCCGCTGTGGCCACGCTGACGGCGGCATCTGGGGGCGGAGCCCCCGCCGGCGAGCCCGGTGCGAGCCGCTGCACGTGCACCCGTTCGCCGATGCCGGCGCGGCGCGCGGCTGCCTGCACGTGCCGGCCGAGCTGACCCGGCGGACACAGATATAGGGCTGCGTCGATGCGGGCGTCGGCGGCGTAGCCGAGCATGATCCGCTCGAGCCGCCGCTGGCCCTTGCCGCTCAGCTCAAGCTCGACCGCGACGCGATGCCCGCTGGCGGTCTGCAGCAGCAGATCCGGGTAGTGCAGCTGGAGGCCGCCGCGCGCGCCGGCACCGACGATCCCAACTCCGTACGCGCGCGGCGGGGTGATCGCGCTGCCCGCCGTGGGCCCCAGCGCATCCTGATTCGGGGAGCGGCCGCGCCGGTCGGACGAGCGCATCGTTCGCTCCGACACCTGGCTCTGCAGACGCCCGAAGGCGCCGTTGCGCGCCGCCAGCCACAGCCATGCGACCCCGAGGTCGTGTCGATAGCGCTCGAGGTCGGGCTTCGGCGCGGGCAGCGAGCTGCCGATCGCGCGCAGACCCCGTCGCGTGATCCAGCAGCTGGCAGGCTGGTGGGCGAAGATCTCCTGCCGCGCCGCGAGTCCCGCGGCGACCAACCCACGCAGCCGCCGCCCGGCCGTCTGCGGGCCGCAGTCAAGCAGCACCTGGACGTGCAGGCTCGTCGCCAGCCGCTGCTGGGCGAGGAACGCCAGCACTTCCAGCTCGTCGTCGCCGAGGGTCGCTCGCTGCACTCTCTACAGAGGCCGCGGGCGCCTCGGAATCACCCCCTCCCGCCGACGCCGAGCCAATATGGAAATCGGTCTATGGACCAATTTCGATCGATCGATCGCCCCGGGTGACCCGAATCAGCCGCCTACCGCAGGTGCGATCGCCGTGCCGGCCACCACGGCGCGCAGCTCGGCGAGCGAGCCGCGGAGCAGCCGGCGGAGGTCCTCGTCGCCGCGCTCGTCGGTCCAGCGGTCGAGTGCGATGCGCAGCACGGTGACGGCGGTCTCGGCGGTCAGCAGTGCGGTCGGGTCGCCGATGCCGCGGGCGCGCAGCGCGTCTGCCAGCGCCGCGACCAGACCCGCGAGCTTCGTCAGCTCGCGCTCCTGCAACTCCGGGTTGGCGGTGATTATTCGCCGGCGGCGGCGAGCGAGCTCCGGACCCTGGTCGAAGAACTCGCCCGCGGCCTCCAGCGCCGCTCCGATCAGCTGCAGCGGCTCAGCCGACGCCGGCGCGCCGCCGACGGCCGCCACCATCGCATCCTGGAGATACGGGCCGCCGGCGAACAGCACCTCGCGCTTGTCGGCGAAGTGGCGGAAGAACGTACGCTTCGTCAGCCCGGCGCGCGCGGCGATGTCAGCCACGGTGGCGTTGTCGTAGCCGCGTTCCTCGAACAGCTCAAACGCCGCTGCCATCAGGCGCTTGCCGGGCTCGGGTTGCCATCTCCCCACGTTTGCCAGAGTAGACGATGGCACTCGGTGACAACAATCTGCTAGCGTGATGGCATCAAGTGTCATCAGCTCGGCGGCGATCGGTTCGGTCGCCTCCGTGCCACCGTCAAAGCGAGGTGCTCTCATGCGTGTGTTCGTTACCGGCGGGTCCGGTCACATCGGCTCCGCTGTGATTCCAGAGTTGATCGCAGCCGGACACGAGGTCGTCGGCCTCGCCCGCTCCGAGCGGTCCGCCGCCAGGCTCGAGCAGGCGGGCGCCACCGTCCGGCACGGCGAGCTCGCCGACGTCGACGGCCTGCGGGCGGCCGCCACAGCCGCCGACGGCGTCGTCCATCTGGCGTTCGACCACGAGGCGATGCGCTCCGGAGAGTTCACCGCCGCCGCCGCAGGCGAGCTGGCCGCGGTCGAGGCGATCGGCGAGGCGCTGGCCGGTAGCGGCAAGCCGTTCGTGGCCACCTCGGGGACGCTGATGCTGACCCACGCCGGGATCGGCGATCGTGACGGGACCGAGCGGGACGCCGCTCCCGGCGGACCCCGCGTCGACGCCGAGAACCACGTGGCGGGGTTGCGTGATCACGGCGTGCGGTCGGCGATCGTGCGACTCCCGCCGATCACCCACAGCACGCTCGACGCTCACGGGTTTGCGCCAACGCTGATCGCGATCGCCCGCGACCGCGGCGTCGCCGGCTACGTCGGCGACGGCAGCAACCGCTGGCCCTCGGTCCACACACTCGATGCCGCCCGTGTCTATCGTCTCGCGCTCGAGTCTGCCCCGGCCGGCACGCGGCTGCACGCGGTCGCCGAGGAGGGGGTCCCGTTCCGCGACATCGCCGCGGCGATCGGACGTGGAGTGGGCGTGCCGACAGAGAGCATCGCGCCGGCGGACGCGGCCGCTCACTTCGCCTTCCTCGGCGCGTTCGTCGGACTCGACAACCCCACCTCCAGCGCGCTGACGCGGGACTGGCTGGACTGGGAGCCGACACAACCAACGCTGATCGCTGATCTCGACGACGGCCACTACTTCGCCGCCGCTTGATGCACTCGTTCGCGACGCGTCAGCGGCTCGCTCCAGCGCCGCGCCCCAGCGCCGCACCCCGGCACGGCAACCCGGCACGGCAACCCGGCACGGCAACCCAGCGCCGCGCCCCAGCACGGCGACTCGCCCGCGCAGAGCCTACGGGAGCACGGCGCTACGCCACCACGCTCAGCCCACGCGGCCTGACCGTGAACTCGACCTCGGGCAGCTCGCCGATGTAGTCGCCGTCCACCTGTACGGGCAGCGGCCGCTCGTCGGTCGAGCGCACGCGCAGCGCAGTCACGCCAGCGAACGCGTGCATCTGGCGGTGCCGGCTCAACTGTGCGCGCCTCGACAAAGCGCGCCAAGCGACGGTGGGGATGTCGAGTGGCAGCGCCCGCCGCATCACCACGCCGGCGAGATCGCCGCTGTCGAGCGTCGCCCCGCGCGCGAGCTCGACCGGTCGCTCGCCGAAGTACGTGTACGGGGTGGCGTTCTGGATCAGCGCGGTGACACCCTGCACGCGCTCGCCCCCGACCTCCGCCTCCAGACGCGGGGGCCGGCGCGCGTAGCGCCCGGTGAACGTCCTCGTCGCCACCCACGCGTAGTAGTACTCGCCCGCCCGCGCCTTCAGTGCGGGATGCGCGTCGACCTGCTCGACGACGTTGGCATCGAGGCCGACGCCGGCCGAGAACGTGAAGTAGCGCGAGCCGGCGCGTCCGAGATCGACCGCGCGCGGGCGCCAGTCGTCGGCGAGCCCGAGCAGGTGCTCGGTCGCATCGACGACGTCGGTCGGGATCCCGAGCATCCGGCAGTACACGTTCGCGCGCCCGCCGGGCAGGCAGGTCAGCGGCGTGTGCGACCCCACGAGGCCGTTGGCGGCCTCGTTGACGGTGCCGTCACCGCCAAACGCGACGACCACGTCATAGCCCTCGCGCGCCGCCTCGCGGCACAGCTCGGTGGCGTGATCGCGGCGCTCGGTGTCGATCGCGTCGACCTGGTAGCTGCCCCGCAGCGCGTACACGACCAGATGCTTGAGGCGATCGGACACGGTCGTCGCGTAAGGGTTGACGATCACCAGCATGCGCTTGCCCGGGGTGCTTCCGATCGGCGACAGGCTGTCCTCGAGGCGGACCCCCGGGTCCGTCGCGGTCGGCGTGCTCATGCCGGCGCAGCTTACGGTGCCGCGGTCTCGCGTGCCCGTCCCCTATACTGTCGGATGGACATAGCAGTACGCATCGAGAGGGGTGGAGGGACATGGCCCTGTGAAGCCCCGGCAACCTCCCGCAAGGGAAAGGTGCCAATTCCATCAGGCTCAAACGACAGGCCTGGGAGATGTGGACAGGGCGGCCAGCAGACCTCCGACCACTAACCCCGGCGGAGGTCCCCCCATATGCCGCCAGTATCGCTTCGCTGCCGAGAATGCAGCACCGAATATCCGCTCGAGGCCCGCTACGTGTGCGAGCAGTGCTTCGGCCCGCTCGCGGTCGCCTACGCACGGCAGGCGCAGTCCTCCGATCGCGCGGGCGTCGACGAGCTCCGCCGCCGGATCCAGGCGGGTCCATACTCGATGTGGCGGTACTGCGACTTCCTGCCGGTGGCGCCGCCCGCCTCGGCGCTGCAGGCTGGGTTCACGCCGCTGCTACGCGCCGACCGCCTGGCCGAGCAGCTCGGCATCCGGGAGCTGTGGATCAAGAACGACGCCGCCAACCCGACCCACTCGTTCAAGGACCGCGTCGTCTCGGTGGCGCTGGCGCGCGCCCGCGAGCTCGGCTTCACGACGATCGCCTGCGCCTCGACGGGCAACCTCGCCAACGCCGTCGCCGCGCACACCGCCGCCGTCGGCCTCGAGTCGTACGTGTTCATCCCCAGCGACCTGGAGGAGCAGAAGATCCTCGCGACCGGCGTGTACGGCACGCATCTGGTCGCCGTCCGCGGCAACTACGACGACGTCAACCGACTCTGCACGGAGCTGTCGGCGGAGCAGCAGGATGACGCGGACGCCGCTCAATCAGGCGAGGCTGGCGGCCCAGCGGGCGATCGGTCCGAGTGGGCGTTCCTGAACATCAACATGCGGCCCTACTATGCCGAGGGCTCGAAGACGCTGGCGTTCGAGATCGCCGAGCAGCTCGGCTTCCAGCTGCCCGATCGGGTGGTCGTGCCGATCGCCTCGGGCTCGCTGTTCACGAAGCTCGCCGCCGGCTTCGACGAGTGGATCGAGGCGGGCCTGCTGAGCGGTGAGACCCCGACGTTCAACGGTGCTCAGGCGGATGGCTGCTCGCCGGTCGCGACTGCCTTCCACGACGGCCGCGACTTCTGCCAGCCGGTCAAGCCCGACACGATCGCCAAGTCGCTTGCGATCGGCAACCCGGCGGACGGGCCCTACGCGCTCGACCTCGCCCGCCGCACCGGTGGCTCGATCGACAGCGTCCCCGACGACGAGATCCGCGACGGGATTCGCCTGCTGGCGACGACCACCGGGATCTTCACCGAGACCGCTGGCGGCGTCACGATCGCGGTCCTGCGCAAGCTCGCCGAGCGCGGCGACATCGACCCCGGCGAGCGGGTCGTGGCGGTCGTCACAGGCGAGGGGCTGAAGACGCTCGAGTGCGCCCGCGGCACCTTCGACACCTGGGAGATCGAGCCGTCCATGGACGCATTCGAGGCGGCCAGAGCGCGGCTCACGGTGGCCGCGTGACGGAGGCACGACGATGGCGGTGAACGTCAAGATTCCCACCCAGCTGCGGCAGGCGACCGCGGGCGAGGCCGTCGCCGAGGTCGACGGCGCCACCGTCGGCGAGGTGCTGGACTCGCTGTACGAGCGCTACGGCGAGCTGCGCGCCCGGATCGCCGAGGACGGCGGCCTGCGCCGGTTCGTCAACGTCTACGTCGGCGGCGAGGACATCCGCTTCCTCGCCGGGCTCGACACCCCAGTCAGCGACGGGGACGAGGTGACGATCCTGCCCGCGGTCGCCGGCGGCCGCTGATCACGAGGCTTCGCGCCCGCGGCTGACTCGCCGGTTCAGCCGCGGGCAGCAGGCGGGCTGCCGGGTCCGCCGCCGGGTGGGGCGCGCGGGCTGCCGCCCGCGCGCCCCGTCTGACACCCTGCTGGTGTGGCTACCACGGCCCCTGAGCGCAGCGACTCGCTGTGGCGGATCCCGACGAGCATCGACTACCGGGCACCCGACTGGTTCGAGCGCCTGCCAAGAGCCGTGTCGACCGGCGGCGTCGTGCTGCTGCTGGTCGCCGTATCGGCATACATCCGCTTGCACTTCCTCGATGGCCAGCTGTGGGCGCCGGAGGCGGCCGCGGTCGGCACGGCCTCGCACTCGCTCGCCCAGATCCCCGGGATCCTGTGGCGCGAGGGGGCGCCGCCGCTGTACCTGTTCCTGCTGCACCTGTGGATGGACGCGTTCGGCGACAGCGAGATCTCAGTCCACTCCCTGTCGGCGCTCGCCGGCCTGCTGACGGTCCCGGTCTCCGCCTGGTTGGCGTGGGGGCTGTGGGGGCGTCGCGCCGCGTTCCTCGCCGCCGCCCTGTTCGCGTTCAACGGCTTCCTCACGCAGTTCGCCGAGGAGGCCGCTCCGTACGAGCTGATGGGCCTGCTCGGGCTGCTCGCCACCGGCGCTTTCCTGCAGGCGTTCGTGTACGGCCGACGCCGCGGCTACCTGCCGCTGTTCGCCGTCTCGCTGCTGCTGATGGCCTACACCGACTACTGGGGTTTGTTCTTCTGGGCGGGGGCGGCGCTGGCGCTGGCCGCGGTGTGGCGCCGGACCGGCGCCGACGATCGCCGTGGCGTGCTACGCGACGGACTGCTCGCCTTCGGCGCCGCCGCGATCCTGTTCGTTCCGTGGCTGCCGACGCTGATCCACCAGATCGTCAGCTCGACCTCGCCGTGGCAGTACGTGCCGGTCCCCGGTGCCAACATGCCGCGCCTGCTGGTCGGCACCGACCGCGTGATCGCGGTGCTGGCGTTCGTGCTGGTGTGCGGGGCGGGGCCGCTGGCGACCCGCGCCCAGCGGCGGTCGCCTGCGGCGACCGCCGCCCTGGCGCTGGCGATCGTGCCGCTCAGCGCGCTGCTGCTGACGCTGATCGCGTGGGCGTTCGTGCCGGTCTGGGACTACCGGCTGTTCGCGCCGATCGTCGCGCCGGTGCTGCTGCTGTGCGCGCTGGCCGCCGCCCGCAGCAACCTCGTCGGCCTCGTCCTGGTCGCGGTCAGCTGCGCGTTCCTCGCCAACCCGCTCTCGTTCATTCCCACCTACAAGAGCGACCTACGGGACATCGCCGCCGAGATGCAGCCAGATCTGCGCCAGGGGGACGTGGTCCTGGTCGCCCAACCCGAGCAGACGCCGCTGGCCTACTACTACCTTCCGGCGGGTCTCCGGTACGTGACCGCGCTCGGGCCAGATCCGCATCCCGGCTGGGTCAACTGGGACGACGCACTCGGCCGCCTGCAGCGGGCCGACCCGGCTGCCGTCGTCGCCCGTGCGGTGTCGCTGCTGCGGCCGGGGCAGCAGCTGCTGTACATCCGGCCGCTGACCGAAGAGGTGTCGAGCTGGACGGAGCGGTGGTCGGCGCTCGTCCGTCGCCGCGCCGCCCAGCTTGGTGAGGCGCTCGCCACCGACCCGCAGGTGGCATGGGCGGGACGCATGTTCGCGCCGCACAACTACCGCGACTCGATCTACCTCCCCAGCAGCGCGCTGCTGTTCGTCAAGCGCTGAGGCCGCGCGCTGCTCAGACGCTGAGGCCGACCGGGCAGCTCACCCCGGTACCGCCGAGCCCGCAGTAGCCGCCGGGGTTCTTGTGCAGGTACTGCTGGTGGTAGTCCTCGGCGTAGTAGAACTCGCCGAGCGGCTCGATCTCGGTCGTGATCTCGCCGTACCCCTCTGACTTCAGCCGCTCGGCGTACGCCTCACGCGAGGCCTCGGCAAGCCGGCGCTGACGCTCGTCGGCGTACAGGACCGCGGAGCGGTACTGGGTGCCGACATCGTTGCCCTGCCGCATCCCCTGGGTCGGGTCGTGGCTCTCCCAGAACGTGCGCAGGATCGCCTCGTAGGAGAGCTGCCCCGGGTCGAACACGACGAGCACCGCCTCGGCGTGGCCGGTGCGCCCGCTGCACACCTCCTCGTAGGTGGGGTTGGGCGTGTAGCCGCCGGCGTAGCCGACCGCGGTCGTGTACACGCCCGGGAGCGCCCAGAAGGCGCGCTCGGCCCCCCAGAAGCAGCCGAGCGCGACGACCGCCCGCTCCATCCCCTCGGGGAACGGGGGCCTCAGCGGCGTGCCGAGCACGGCGTGGCGCTCGGGCACCGGCAGCGGCGTGTCGCGACCGGGCAGCGCCTTCGCGCGCTCGACCATGTTCGTCTTGTCGCCGAAGAACAGCATTCGTCTAGGGTAGCCCGCGCATGTCGCGTCTGAGCCGGCCGACGGTCTCGGCAAGCTCGGGGACCGTGGCAACGCCTCGGCGTCCCCGGACGACGGAGATGCCGCCACGGCAAGCCAACGCTTACGTAGGTTCCACCATCCGCGCTGCCGGTTTCCCGCGAACAGCCCGCATATCGCCGCGGATGAGCGCGCGTTGCGGCTCCCCTAGGTTCGGCAGGACAACCACCCCGGAGAGCTGTCATGGAACCTGCCTCAACCCATCCCGGCCGGCCCCGCCGAGGCCTTCGCGACCTCGATCGGTCGGTTGAGCGGATCCTCGGAGCTGACATTCGCCTGTTGTACGGGCTGCTGATTCCGATCCTGATCATCGTCGGGTTCGTGATCGCGCTCGCGCTGAACCACGCCGCATGGCTCGTCGGCGTGATCCTCGTGCTCGAGCTCGCCGCGCTGATGCTCGTCGTGGTAGAGATCTTCAAGATGATGGGCGACGAGCAAGGCGCCGACGACCCTCGCGCAAGCTGAGGTCGGGCACTTTGCCCGATGAGCCGTTCGGTGCTCGTCAGTCGTCGGTGTGAGCTTCGCCGCCGCTGGGGCGCTCGATCGTCAGCAGCTGCCCGGACGCGTGCTCGACCTGCAGCGTCGTGTGCTCGATCTCGAACCGATCGTGCAGCAGCTGCTTGAGCCGGTGGCTGAGCTCGTGGCACTACTCGTCCTCCCCCACCAGCACGTGTGCCGAGAGGGCCGGGAAGCCGGAGGTCACCTCCCACACGTGCAGGTCGTGAACCTCCACGACGCCGGGCAAGCCGGCCATCACGTGGCCGATCCGCTCCGGGTCGAGTCCGGCTGGCGCGGCCTCCAGGAACACGCGACCGCTGTCGCGCAGCAGCCCGTATGCGGCGCGCAGCATGATCGTCGCGACGATCAGCGCCGCGATCCCGTCGGCGCGCCGGAAACCCGTAGTGATGATCACCGCGCCGGCGACGGCGGTGAGGATGAACGCGGCAAGATCGGTGATCACGTGCTGGATCGCCCCTGTGACGTTGAGCGAGTGGCGGTGGGTGCCCGACAGCGTCTGCACAGCAAGGAGGTTGACGACGATTCCGACGACCGCGACCACCAGCACCGTCGCGCCGACCACCCGCGGCGGCGAGACGAGCCGGTGGATCCCGACGTACACGATCAGCAGCCCGAGCACGAGCAGCGTCGCGCCGTTGAACTGGGCCGAGAGGATCTCCACACGGCCGAGTCCGAAGGTCATGCTGCCGCGCGCCGGCCGCCTGGCTACGCGGAGCGCGACCAGCGACAGCACCAGCGCCACCGCATCGGTGAGCATGTGGGCGGCGTCAGACAGCAGCGCCAGCGAGTGCGAGAGGATGCCGGCGGCGACCTCGACGGCCATGAACGAGACGATCAGGCCGGCGGCGATCGCCAGGCGCCGGTGGTCGCCCTCGGCGGCAGCGCCGCGGGAGGAGTCTGGGGGCGACCCGTCCGCCGCCGCCATCCTCAGCCGGAGCCGAGCAGGTGCTCGGCGATCAGACGGTTGACCTGGTCGGGCTGCTCGACGGCCGCGATGTGGGCGGCGGGCGCCACGGTCTCGTGACGCGCCCCCGGGATCGCGCGGACCAGCTCCCGCTGGCGCTCGACCGGGGCGACGGGATCGTCAGCCCCAGAGATCAGCAGGGTCGGCGCCTGGATCCGGGTCAGCTCGCCGTGCAGATCCATGCGCTCGATCGCTCCGCAGCTGCGGGCGTAGCCCTCCGGCGAGGTCGCGACCAGCATCGCCCGCAGGTCGGCCCGCACCTCCGGGTGCGCGGCCGCGAACGCGGGCGTCAGCCAGCGACCCAGCACTGCGTCGGCGATCGGCTCGGTCGAGCCGGCCGCGAGCACGGTCGCGGCGCGCTCCCGCCAGGCCGACGCCGGGGGCATCTGCGCAGCCGTGCAGATCAGCACCAGCCGCTCGATCCGCTCCGGCGCGTGCGCGCCCAGCCAGATCCCCACCATGCCGCCGATCGAGAGCCCGCAGAGCGACGCCGTGTCGATCGCCAGCGCGTCCATCAGCGCGATCACGTCGCCTCCCAGGTCGGCGATCTCGTACGGGCCTGGCGGCACCGCGGAGTCGCCGTGGCCGCGAGCGTCGAAGCGCACCAGCCGCAGCCGCTCCGACAGCGCTAGCTGGCTGTCCCACATCCGCAGGCTGGTGCCGAGCGAGGGATACATCAACAGCGCCGGTGCGCCCGGCGGACCGGTGAGCTCGTGATGGAGCGGCATCGAGCCCATCCTGTCGCATCTTTGCCGCGAGAGTCGGCACCCACTACCGTGTAGCCCCCAGATGGCGACGACCTGGCCCGACGTGTCCTACTCGCGCTGGCGCGCAACCTGCGACACGCTGCACGCGCATACGCAGACGCTCGGCAAGCTGGCGGTCGCGCTCGCCCCGCCCGAGCCGGAGCTGCAGCACGCCGCGCTGCGACTCACGGCCCGCGGCTGGGAGACCCGGCTGCTACCCGCTCCCGACGGGTCTGGGGGAATCACGGCGTGTCTCGACCTGCGTGGCCACCAGACGATCATCGAGCACACGCTGCGCGGCATCCGCCGCGTGCGGCTGGCGCCGCACCGGTCGGTGGGGGAGGTCACCCGGGAGGTGCTGGCGGCGGTCCACGACCTCGCCGGCGAGGTGGCCGTCGATCCCCGTCCGCAGGAGGTTCCGTGGACGGTCGCGCTCGACCAGGACGCGCAGCACACGACCTACGAGCCCGCCGATGTGGTCGCGTACATGACCGCCGCCACGCAGGCGGCGCTCGTGCTGGCCAGGTTCCGCGCGCCGTTCCGCGGCCGGTCGACCCCGGTCAACGCGTGGTGGGGGTCGTTCGATCTCGCCGTCAACCTGTTCTCCGGCAAGCCGGCCAGCCCACCGTCCGAGGACTTCATCATGCGCAACGCGATGGACGCCCAGGAGGTGGCGGTTGGGTGGTGGCCGGGCGACGCTCGCTACGATCGCGCCGCCTTCTACGCCTACGCGCACCCGCCGGTCCCGAACTTCTCCGAGGCCGAGCTCAGTGCCGGCCGCTGGGAGCAGCAGCTGGGGGAGTACGTCCTCGACTGGGATGAGCTGCGGGGCGTCGACGATCCTGCCGCGGTCGCCCTGGAGTTCGCGCGTCAGGTGTCTCGCCACGCGTGCGCGGTGTGCGAATGGGATCCGCTGATCGCCGCCACGCTAGACGCCAAGCCGCCCCCGGTCAGCTGATCACGCGACCGACGCTCCCGACGTTTCCAGGTGCCGGCGACCTACGCCCGGCTCGCGAGCACCGACATCAGCACCAGCCCGTAGACGATCGTCGCGGTTCCAAGCGTCCACAGCGCGGCGTCGAGGCGACGGAGCGTTCGCGCCGACAGGTCGAGGTCGCGCACGACGCTGCGAACTCCGAGCAGGCCGTGGATCGTGACCGAGAACAGGAAGGCGCACTCGATCACGAACATGACCGGCTCAGCGACGTAGCTGACGACCTCCTGGTAGGTGCGCAGACCGCCGACCTGATGGACGACGAAGTGCTGGGCGATCACGTGCGCGGTCGCGAAGATCACCAGCGCCAGGCCGCTTCCGGCGGTCCACAGCCAGGCGCTGGCGCCGCGATCGGATGGGTGGCTGAGCCGCGGGGCAGCGCGACGCGTGACGTCGAGGACGCTCATCACAACGCTCCGAAGACGTGCAGCGCCGTGCCGGCGATCGCGACCGCGCCGATCGTCATCCCCGCCCAGAAGATCGCGCGCTCGTGGGAGACCATCACGCCGCTGCCGACCAGCGCCACCCTGATGCCGTTGAGCCCGTGGAAGATCAGCGTCAGGATCAACACCACCTCGAAGGCGAGGAAGCCCTTCGCCGTGACGATCCCGAGGAAGCTGCTCCACGATGAGCTGCCGACCAGCAGCAGCGATAGCACGGCCAGATGCAGATACAGGTAGAACACCAGCACTAGCCCCGTGAGTCGGTGAAGCGCGAACGCTCGTCCGCCGTGCTCGCGTCCGCGGGGATCGAGCCAGCCGTTCGCGGCGGGCCCCGGACCCTTGTGGTGAACCGGACCCGGGCGATCCCGTTCGGCGACGAGGTCCGACAGCGAAGAACTGCTCATTGCGTGTGCTCCTTGTCTACGTTGTGGGCGCCGAACGCGAGCTCGCGCCTGAGCGCCATGATCCGCTCTGCCGGGAGCGCCTCGGTCGGACATGCGCGCGTGCACTCGAAGCCGACGTGGCAGCGCCAGGCGCCCTCCGGCTGCCCTGCCCAGGCGAGCACGTCCTCTCGCTGCACGCCGCGCGGCTCCTCCAGCAGCCGCTGTGCCGCGGCCAGCGCCGCGGGGCCGACGTAGTCGTGGGCGGTCGCCGCAGCCGGGCAGGCTGACAGGCACAGTCCGCACTCGATGCAGTCCTCGAGGCGGACGTACTGGGCGAGGTCGTCGGGCGGCGTGGCGTCCTCGGGCAGCCCGCTGAAGCGGATCAGCGGGTGCTCGTGCGGGAACCGCGCGTAGAACGATCGCATGTCGACGACGAGGTCCGTGAGCACCGGCAGGTTGGCCAGCGGCGAGATCTCCACAACCTCCCCTTGGTCCGCCATCGAGCAGACGCAGGCCAGCTGCTCGTGCCCGTCTACCTGCAACCCACAGGTCCCACACGAGGCGTGGTGGCAGGAGTGTCGGAACGCCAGCGACGGGTCTCGCCGATGCTGGATCCAGCTGAGCGCGTCGAGCACGGTCGTGTGGGGACCGGTCGGAACCTCGAAGTCGTCGTAGCGCTCACCGCTGCCGTCCCGCTTGTAGCGGTAGACCCGCAGACGCTGGACACGTGGCTGGACGGCCACGTCCGCGGCCTCGGCGTGCGTCTCGTTCGCGCCCAAGCGATCGCCGCCTTCCTGTGCCTCCGTCGTGCTCATGCGATCGTGACCTCGGCGCGGCTGTCGGTGTAGTACGCGGTGTGCGGCAGCAGCACGGTCTCCTTGGTCCGGCAGGGGGCGTCGATGCTGAGCTTGCGACAGACGAGGTCTGCGCACACCTCGGCCATCCCACGCAGCGTCGTGCTCTTGCCGCCGGTGATCGTCACGAACCCCGCGACGCCATCGGTCTGCTCGTGGTCGAATGTCTGGAAGGTGCGCGACAGCTCGCGGCCGCTGCCGGCCCCCTTGGCGCCGACGAGCGGGCGGGCGGCCGACCACGCAGCCCGCCGCGGGGCGTGCCGGGC
>JASHQV010000025.1 GCA_030038955.1 Solirubrobacteraceae bacterium | reverse complement strand
CCCGCTGGGACCCGTACGACGGACCTGCGTGCTGTTGGGTCAGCCTCTGGATCGCATCCCCGATGCGGGCGCAGAGCCGGCGCGTCAGCGACGCGCCGGCTGTTCGCGGTTTGCTGGTTTTATGCCGTGGCAGGGCCGCCCGCGGCGAGTGCGTGTACGGCCTCAGTGGTCAGGCATTGGCCGGCGATTGCCCAGTCGCCGCTGTTGACTTCGTCGATTACGCACCATGTGACTTGGCGCATGTTCTCGCCCTCGATGCTGACCATCGCATCGGTGAGACGCTCGGCGATCTGCGTCTTCTGCTCGGGCGTGAAGACGCCCTCGATCACCTTCACGTTGATTAGCGGCATCGCGCTCCCTCCGACTTGGATTGGTGGGCTGTGAACCCGTTGATTGCGCGCTGATCGTTCCAGCGGACCGGTATTAGTTGCAATCGCGATGTACGAATGACTATAAGTACGACTAATGCTTGATGTGCGCCGACTGCGTGTCCTGTCTGAGGTCGCGGCTCGCGGATCGTTCTCGGTAGCGGCCGACGCGTTGAGGCTGACGCAGTCGGCCGTCAGCCAACACGTGGCCGCGTTGGAGCGAGAGGTTGGACTGCCGCTGATCGTGCGCGGCACCCGTCCGGTCGAGCTGACCGAGGCCGGTTACGCCCTGATCAGGCACGCGACCGGGATCTTCGCGCGGCTCGACGGCGCTGAGCAGGAGCTCGGCGAAATCGCAGGCCGGCGCCAAGGGCGGCTTCGGTTCGGGTGCTTCCCGACCGCGCTCGCCACGCTGATGCCTCCTGCGTTCGCGGACTTCCGCCGCCGATACCCGGAGGTCACGCTGACCGTCGTGGATGACCACCTGCAGCGACTGATCCCGCGGCTCGACGCAGGCGAGCTTGACCTCGCGCTGATCTACGACTCCGGGTCGTTGCCGGACGTAGCCGCGCTCGAGCTCGAGCGGAGCCCGCTGCTCGCCGATGTCTTCCACGCGGTGCTGCCCGCAGGCCACCGCCTCGCTCGCCGGAAGCGGCCACTGGACCTGTCCGACCTCGCTGGTGAGCCCTGGATCGGGGGAGCGCCGGCGAGTGCCTGGTACCGGATTGCCTGCGACGCCTGCCGACGCGCGGGCTTCACGCCACGCGCAGACTTTGCATCAGACGACCACATCGCAGTCCAGGCCCTGGTCGCCGCCGGGCTCGGAGTCTCCGTAATCCCAGGTCTCGCCGTGACGCATCCGCTACCCGGGCTCAAGGTGCGCGAACTCAGGTCGGGTGCGCCTGTCCGCCACATCTCCGCCGCGCGTCCACGCGACGGCTACAACGGCCCCGCGGTCGGCGCGATGATTGACAGCCTGCGGGCAGCGGCACGACGCCTCGCAGCCACCCCAGATCGAAGCTGACGATCGTTGATCGCCTCAGCTACCTGTGATGAGCGGAGCAACTTCGCTGGCAATCAGCTCGAGCTGTTGCTGCTCATCGCCCAGCGGCCAGAGGTACACGCACGCGCACCCCGCCGCTGCGTAGCGCGACAGGAGCTCCGCACAGTGCTCCGCCGGGCCGACACAGACCCGCCCCGCGAGCTCGGCAGGGTCTCGATTCAAGAGCGGACCCAACACGTCGCGTAGCACCCGCTCGCTGTGGGCGCCGTCGCGCGAGACCCATGTCCACATCGTCGCCAGCGCGCTTGGAAATCCGTTCGCGCGCCTCCCCACGCGCTCCAATTCACGCGTCAAAGCAGCGCGAGCGGTCGAGAACTGCTCCGGCGTCGTGTTATACGCGGACGCGAGCCAACCGTCACCGACCCTCGCCACGCGAGCAAGACCAGCGACAGAGCCCCAACTTCCCACCCACACAGGGACTCCATCTCGCTGGACCGGCCCAGGCGTCAGCACGAGGTCGGCCGGCACCGCGTAATAGCGGGCGTCACCCGGCAGAGGGTCGCCTCGCAGCAGCGCCCGCAGCACGGCGAGCGCCTCGTCAAATCGCTGCCAGCGTTTCTCAAACGGAACCCCGACGGCGTCGTAGTCGCGTTTCGAGGAACCAGGCGCCACTCCGGCCACGAGGCGGCCGTCAGACAGTGCGTCGATCGCAGCGAGTGCCTTCGCGAGCGGCACCGGGCCGCGGAGCACCGGCAACGACACCGTCGTCGCGAGCGTCATCCGGCCCGAGTGCCCGATCACGCTCGCAAGCGCGGTCAATCCATCCAGCCACGGCGTCTGGAAAACGAGATGATCGTTCGCAGCCACAGCCGCAAACCCGCACTCCCTCGCCGTATCAACAACGCCGCGCAACCGCCCAAGCGAGAACCGGCTCTCCCCGAGCTCCATCAGCGGCAGATGCACACCCAAATCCACATCCCAATGCTCGCAGCTCGCGGCCACGACGATGCCCCGCAAGAGCCCCACTTCGCTTCCCCATGAGCATCTCGCGCCGTGACGAGCAACTTCCTCCCTCTGCGCGGCAAGCGGCAGTCTGGGCGAGAGTGCTGGTGTGGCGACCAAGCGGCGGCGACGCGTCGGATGACTTGGCGCTTTGGTTGACTGCGGTTCGCATCGCGTGCGATCGGGGACTGCCTGGTCGTGTGGAGGTGCGCGACAGGGAGGGCTATGTGCCCGTTCACCTCAACCACTTGGCTGTCGCCGCCAAGGACAAACAGCGCTCGGCGACATTTCTGAAGGACCTGCTCGGACTTCCCGGGCCTACGAGTTGGGGGCCGTTCCTCAGCCTCACGCTCGATGATGGAGTCCGGCTGGACTACGCCGAGCCCGGGGCCGAATTCCCGGGGCAGCACTACGCGTTGCTCGTCTCCGACGACGTGTTTGACCACGCTGTCGAGCGCATCAAGGCCGGCGGCGTCACATTCTGGGCCGGTCCGGGCCACACACCCCAGGAGATCAACACCAACCACGGCGGTCGGGGCGTCTACTTCGACGACCCCTCTGGCCATCACTTCGAGCTGATCACCCAGCCGTACAGCTCAGACCCGTGAGTCTCAGCGGTCCCGGCAGCATCCTTGCCGCCGGGACCGCTTCCGGATTCACGAACGACCAGGCGCTCGAGCAGACTGCTCCTCTGCGGTCGCGGCGATTGAGAGCAGAAGCGATGGCAGACGGTGCCGGAGGGGCGACGAAGCAGGATCGGTGATGTAACGCGCGGTCGGATCTAGGGCTTGTAATGGGTAGATGCCGGCTGCGCGTTTTGATCGGATGACTGATGTTGAGCTGTTGCTTGCCTGCCAGCGAGACGCGGGTGTGTTCTGCGATGTCTATGACCGGTGGGCGGAGCCGCTGCTCGGGTTCTTCGTTCGGCGGGTCGGCAATCCGGAGCTTGCCGCGGATCTGATGGCGGAGACCATGGCGGTGTTGTTTGAGCAGCGGATGCGGTTTCGAGATACCGGGCATCCCGGCTCGACGTGGATCTTCACGATCGCCTCTCGTCAGCTGTCGCGGTATCGGCGAAGGCGGCAGGTCGAGATGCGCGCGGTCGAGCGGCTCGGATGGAGCGTTCCGGCTCTCGATGAAGAGTCTGCGGCGGCGATCGAGGCGCTGATCGATCGGGATCCACGCAGCGATCTGCTCGACGACGCGTTGAGCAGCATGCCCCGAGGGGAGCGTGACGCCGTCGAGTTGAAGGTCGTCGAGCAGCTTGGCTACCGCGAGATCGCCAAGCGGTTGGGGTGCAGCGTCGTTGCCGCCAGGGTGCGGGTTCACCGGGGCCTGGCGCGTTTGAACAAGTCGATGGAGGTCTCATCATGAGTGACCACGAGATTCCGTTCGTCGCCCAACTGCGCGGCGAGGTGCGCCGTACCGTGATGATGGCGACGAGCGCGACGGCCATGAGTCGATCTGGTTCACGGTCCTTTAGGCGCCTTATCGCCGACGTGCGTGGGCCTGTCGGTCGGCGATTCGTGATTGGGCGCCGTTCGCTTGGGATCCTCAGCGCGACCGGTGCGACGCTTGCGGCGATGAGCATCGCGGTTGTGCTGTTGCTCAGCGCGACCACGAGTACTCCTCCAGCGTGGGCGGTCACCAAGAACCGCGATGGAACGATCACCCTGACGATCCGCGAGGTCTCGGATCTCGCCGCCGTCAACGCGAAGCTCGCACAGGATGGGATCCGCGCGCGGATCGTGCCCTTCAGACAGGCCTGCCCGACGGTGCTCAGCCTGCCGATGCGCGACTTGCAGCCGCGCACCCAGCCATGGAGCACGGCCAACACTGAGAACGGTCCAGTGGGCGATTGGACTGTTGGGATCATCCCCAGCCGGATTCCCGCGGGCCGTACGCTCGTCTTCGCGCTCAAGGAATGGGACCATAAGGGTTGGGAACAGGTAGCCGGCTTCGTCAAAGGACATTTGCCAACCTGCGCTGCGCCTGCCGGCAACGGGCTCACGATCCTGTCGCACTAGCCGAGCCTGCGCCGGCCACCTGGACCAACAGGTCGCTGTCATCTAACCCGATCCGCGCCCTGAGTCGATGACGAACTGAGCGTCGTGGCCGACAAGGCCGGCGCTTCGACGAATTTGGAGGCGCAAAGCGCCTACTTCTGCTGCGCAGTTGAGACGATCAATAGCGGTAGTCGCAGAGCGCAAAGCCAGACCGGCGACGAAGCGGAAGCGCCTGCTTGCGTCGTTGGGCCTAATCGTGAGCTGAGATGACCCGGCGGCTGAGGACCGTGGCGCCCCTGGCCACGAGTCGTCGGCCATCTGGCGCGGCGACCTCAACGGTCTCGTATTCGATCGGTGTTCCGTCCTGCCGGAATCTCACCGCGCGCTTGATCAGCCAGCGCTCCCGTTGCGGCGCCCATGTCGCCGCCAGACGCCTCGCGCCCGGACTCCCAGGATCAAAGCTTCGAGTTGACATGAGTTGAGCGTAGTGCGGAGGTCACGGAGCCTCTACGTTGGC
>JASHQV010000262.1 GCA_030038955.1 Solirubrobacteraceae bacterium | reverse complement strand
ACCGGCCGCGCCTCGAGTCCGGGAAGCCCCTGGTGCACTCTCGCGATCGCCTCGCAGAGACGCAGATCAGCCAGTCCATCCGCTCCCGAGGTGCGCGGCTCGCGGCCGCTGCGGATGCAGTCGGCAAACTCCACGAGCTCTCGCTTGAAGGCCTCCTCGTAGGACACGACCTCCTCGCGCCTCCAGCTGTGCGTGGTGCCTGGCTCGCCGCCCTCCACGTACAGACGGCTGGGCATGCTGCGCAGGAATGGCGAAGGCAGCTCGAGGGTGAGGCGCTCGTCCGGCGCGTAGAACGCGAACTCCTGCTGGTAGCGCGCGATCCCGGGAAGGTCGACCCAGGAGAGGCTGCAGTCGACGGCACCGAACCGCAGGTGCACGTTCACGCACTGCTTGCCCAGATCCGCCGACACGATCTCGGTCGGCTCCTGCAGCGCTCCACGCAGGGCGTTGAACTCGTGCACGAGGTTGTCGAGCAGGATCCACCGGTAGCACCAGCGGGTGGACGCATCGGCAGCTCCGAGCGCGAGCTCGAGCGCCTGCGAATCAGCACGCTGCAGCTCGGCCACCGCGTCGTCCGGGGCCCGCTCCGACGCGATCAAAGGATAGTGGGACACATAGGGGCCAAACGGCGACTCCAGGGTCGTGACGCGGACCAGCCTGATCTGGTCCCTGAGTGGCTCGATCAGCTCGAGCAGACGCTCGTATGCGGAGTCGTAGCGCTTCATCGTCCCCACCATCAGCCGCACATCGGCGGCCTGGGCAGCCTCGATCATCTGCACCGCCTCGGCGCTGGCCAGCGCCATCGGCTTCTCGACGAATACGTGCAGGCCGGCTCCAGCTGCCGCCACCGCGATCGGTGCATGGTCACCCGAGGTCAGCACCATGATCGCGTCGAGGTCATCGGCGAGCAGGTCACGCCACCGCTCGTGAACGCGCTGAACGCCGTAACGCTCGGCGCAGCCGAGCGCGACCTCCTCGGAGATGTCGCACAAGGCGGCGATCTCGAAGTGCTCGGGCAGCTCCGCAAGGTACGGAAGATGCATGACCTGTGCGATCAATCCACAGCCGACGACACCGACACGAATTTGTGAATTCAAGGCTTCCTCTCCTGGAACGTTCCATCAACGATATAGCGAAGCCGAGAAACGTGTCAAGCACGGTCGACGGCACGGATCGGCAAAGCGCTCCGTCTCGGGGATATCAGCGAGCCGGACTATGATTTTCGCCCGAACAACTTCGGGGGGGGCCCCGAAGGTCACCTCGACTGGAGGTCCCTACGATCACGCAGCGCCGTTCCGGTTCTGGATCCGCCCGCTCGAAACGGAGTTCGGTCCCGTCGACGGACCGGGGCTTCGCCCACCGGAGCGGCGCCGCTGACTCGCGCAACGGCTCCGCGATCACTGCGCCACCTCGAAAGCTGCCGACGATCTTCGACGTCGCGGCGGCCGCCGGCGTCTCCAAGTCGACCGTTTCGAACGTCGTCCGCGGCGTCGAGGAGGTGTCGCCCCCGACCCGCGAGCGGGTGCTTCAGGCGATCCAGCGGCTCAACTACAAGCCCAATGCGATCGCCCGCCAGTTCGTGCAGCAGCGGACCACGATCCTTGGCGTGCTGCTCGGAGACCTCAGCAATCCGTACTACGCGCACATGGCCCAGGTCGTCGAGCGCGCGGCATTCGGGTTCGGCTACACGACGATGTTCTCGAACATCGAGGGAGCCGAGGAGATGGCCGTGTCCGGCGTCGACGCGCTCCTCGGCCACCGTGTCGCAGGCATCGTGTTCCTCGCGTTCGTGGCTCGCCGCTCGCAAGTCAACGACGCTCTGCAGCGGGCGGGCGTGCCGATCGTCTTCTTGGGTCTCAGCGAATCGTGGGGCGACTCGGTCGGACCGAGAGACGCGGAAGGCGGCAGGCTCGCCACCGACCACCTGATCGGCCTGCGTCACCGGCGTATCGCCTACGTGCGAACGCCACTGGTCGAGCGCACTGGGGATCGCTCGAGGTTCCGCGGCTACCGCACGGCGATGCTTCGTGCCGGCCTCGAGCCGCTGCCCGCGTTCGTGTGGGAGCCAGGCACGGAGCGCATGCGAATCGCTCGGCGCATCACCTCGCTGGACGCAGCCCTTTCCGCTCCGGATGCGCCAACCGCGTTGTTCGCCTCCAACGACATCGGGGCGATCGCCCTGATCGAGGCGTGCGAGCTCGCCGGCCTGGCCGTACCGCGGGACATCTCCGTGATCGGCTTCGATGACATCACGATCGCGCGGCTGCAGCGGATCTCGCTGACGACGATCGCGCAGCCACTGCACTTCCAGGCCGAGCGAGCCGTCAGCCTTCTGCTCGAGCGAATCGCGGATCCGCGAATCCAGCCGCGTCACGTGCGCGTTCCGGTCGCGCTGAAGGTCCGCGGGTCGACCGGCCCGCCTGCCGGCGCCCGCCGGCGAGCCCGCTCGGCATCGACGTCCGCGTACACGAAGCGTTAATCGTCAGCTGCTTGACGCGGCTGCGTGAACGGTGTAGAAAACCGCAGTTGGAACGCTCCAAAAGTTCGGGGCGCCCACGAACGGAGGAGTTCGAGTTGACGCATCCTGGCGACCATGCGCACCCAACGCTGGCAGTCGTGGCTGAGGCGTTCGTCGATCGCAGCCTGCCGGACATGCTCGCCTGGCTCGCCGAGTTTGCACCCGAGATCGATGGCGTCGAGGTCGGCAGTGGCGGCTATGCCCCCCACCCTCACTGCGACAGGCGCGAGCTGCTGAACGAGCGGCGAGCCCGAGCGCGCTGGAGCGAGGAGCTCGAGCGCCGAGATCTGACAATCGTCGCTTTCAACGTATGGGGCAATCCGCTCCATCCGGATCACGATCTCGCCGCGGCACACGACGTCGCGCTGCGCGAGACGATCCAGCTGGCCGGGCAGCTGGATGTCGATCGCGTGGTCGCGCTGGCCGGATGTCCAGCTGCGATTCCTGGCGATCGCAGCCCATACTTCCCAGCCGGCGGCTGGCTTCCCTACCTCGAGGACGTGTACGAGCGACAGTGGGAGGCAGCGATTGCCCCGTACTGGAGCGACATCAGCGAGCTGGCACGCGCTGAGGACGACCGTCTGCTGATCTGCCTCGAGCTGCATCCGGGCACCGCGGTGTACAACGTCGAGACGTTCTCGCGACTCGCCGCGCTCGGCGACAACCTCGCTGCCAACATCGACCCGAGCCATTTCTTCTGGCAGCAGATGGACGCGGCAGCGGTGGTCGGGGCGCTCGGTCGCAGGGTGGGCCATGTTCACGCCAAGGACGTGGTGATGCACCCGCGGGCGCTCGCCCTCAATGGCCTACTCGACCATCGCTGGCCAGCGAGGCCCTCGAGCGAGCTGCCATGGAAATTCGCAACGGTAGGCCTGGGACACGACGCTGACTGGTGGAAGAGCTTCATCGGCCTGATGCCAAGCACCGCGGTCAAATCGATCGCGATCGAACACGAGGATCCGGATGTCGCAGCCGAGGACGGGATCCCGCAGGCCAGCCGGATGCTCAGGACGGTCCTCGGCAACCCAGCCTCGATCGGGCCCACTGCCGGGATGATGCGGTAGGGACGATGGAGCTCGTCGCCGTTCGCGCTGCTGCTCCCGCCGGCCTCGACGGTGGCGCCGGCCGGCTCGCCAAGGCGGCTCAGCTGACGCTCGTCGAGCTGGAGTCTTCAGAGGGGATCTGCGGTTCGGGAGCGGCACGGGGCAGCGCGAGCCTCGTCGCTGAGATCGAGCAGCACCTCGGTCCAACGGTGATCGGGTCGGATCCCACCCTGATCCAGAGCGTCATCGCCCGGCTGCGGCCGATCGCCTCGCTTCCGGCGCTCCGCGCGATCGAGCTCGCGCTCTGGGACCTGGTCGGCAAGGCGGCCCAGCTTCCCCTCTACAGACTGTGGGGCGGATACCGCGATCGGGTCCGATGCTTCCGCACGATCGAACCGGACGAGCCGGCGGCGGAGCTGGCTGCTCACGCTCGAGCCCTCGCTGATCTCGGTGTGCATGGCATCGTCGTGGCGCTGACCAGCTCGGATCTCGACGGGCGACTGGACGGCATGCAGGCGGCACGAGCGATCATCGGTGACGAGGCGTCGCTGGCCATCGACTGGCGTCCGACCACGCGCGCAGAGCTTGCTCCCGAACGGGCCCTGCCGATGCTTCACGAGCTGAGCGAACTCGGAATCGGCTGGCTGGAGGCGCCGTGGAGCGCAAGTCAGTGCAGGGAGCTCAGGGAAGCTGGCAGAGGGACGGCGATTCCGCCCCTGGCTGGCCCCGAGCAGCGAGCTGCGGCCGCCGTACCGCTGGCGCTGATGCAGGTGGACTGCTACGACATCCTCCGCCCCAGCGCGGAGTCGTTCACGATGCTGACACTGTGGCAGGCGGCCGCGCTCGCCGAGTCGGCAGGCGCTGCTTTCATGCCGCCGGCCGCGTCCGACGGCATCTCCTTGATCGCGAGTCTGCACCTGGCCGCTGCGGTGCCGAACTGCGAGTGGCTCGAGCTGCCGGTGGAGCCGGGCGAGCCGATCGCTCTGTTGCCCGACATTCCGTCGATCGAACGGGATGGATCGATTAGGGCCCCGGACGGGCCCGGTCTCGGCATCGAGCTCCCACGCGAGCTATTCCCGGATTTGAGCATGAGCGGCCCGCGATGATCATTACCGCGATCCGCACCCGCGTGGTCGAGTTCCCGCTCGCACGCTCGTTCCAGCCGGCGTGGGCCCGCGGTCGCAACCAGCCAAGCCTCGTAATGGTGTTGATCGAGATGCAGAGCGATACAGGCCTGGTCGGAATTGGCGCCGCGCACGCCGGGTTGGAGGCAGCGATCTCGATCGAGCGCTTCGTCGCCCCCTATTACCTCGGCCGCGATCCGGCGCAGGTGGAGCAGCTGGCGTCCGTGATGCGCGACGCTGAGATCCTCGGCCCCCCTCTGTACTGCATGGAGATCCCGCTTTGGGACCTGCTCGGAAAGGCCGCGGCAATGCCGGTCTTTCGGCTCTGGGGAGCGTGCCGAGATCGCGTGCCGGTCTACTGCGCCACCGCCGAGGTCCGCGAGCCCGCGGTGCGGGCTGACGATGTCGAGCGGCTGGTGGCAGCGGGCTATCGCGCGGTCAAGCTGCGCTTCCACGCGGACGACCCGAAGGACGACGTGCCGGTTGTGGAAGCGGTCCGGGCACGACTGGGGAAGGTGGTGGACGTGATCGTCGACGCCAACCAGGCAGGCGTCGAGCCAGGACTCGACGGCCACCGAGTATGGGGACGCCGGAGGGCCGCCGAGATCGGCGCCGAGCTCGAGCGGATGGGGGTGCTGTGGCTCGAGGAGCCTCTCCCACGTCACGACCACGACGGCCTCCGACGCCTCCGTGAGAGCCTCGACACGCTGAAGATCGCGGGCGGTGAGGACAACCACGGGCTGCACGAGTTCAGGCTGCTCGTGGATCGCGGTTGCTACGACATCCTGCAACCTGACGCGCTGCTGTCGGAGGGGGTCTTCCAAATGCGGAAGGTCGCCGCGGTGGCAGAGGCCGCCCGAGTCGAGATCGTGCCCCATACGTGGGGGAACGGAATCGGAATGCTCGCCAACTTGCACCTGGCCGCAGCAGTACCGAACTGCCCCCAGATCGAGTTCCCGCACGAGCCCGACAGCGGCTTCACGGCAGCGGCTCGAGACCAGATGCTGGTGCGCCCGCTGAGCATCGACGCAGACGGCTGCCTGCCGCTTCCTGACCTGCCGGGGTTCGGCTTCGAGCTCGACGAGGAGCGGATTGAGCGGTACACGACGCACACGTTCGAGACATCCCTTTCCAGCAGCGACGAACGACTGGTCTCGGCTCGACACCCTGTCAATTGATGCAAGAGGAGAAAGAGTGGTACTGATGCACAAAGCAGGCCTAGCAACGGTTCTGACGATCGCGCTCGCGCTGGCCGCAGCAGGATGCGGAAGCAGTTCGAGCGGATCCGGATCGAAGACGGTGCTCACGGTCGGGTACTCGTCCCAATACGTCTTCGACGAAGACTCCGACTCGGTCACCTACTGGAACGAGATCAAACGCGAGTTCCAGGCTCAGCATCCAGGCGTGACCGTCAAGCTCGAGCCACATGGAGGCACTGACACCGACGAGATGAACGCGATTGCGCTCCAGTTCCGGTCACCGTCGACGACGCCGGACGTGATCCAGCTGCCTACTACGTACATCGGCCAGTTCGCTAGCTCCGGCTACCTCTTGCCGCTGGACAAGTACGTTTCCACGGCGCCGTTCTGGTCCAGGTTCCCGAAGAGCATCCAGGACGAGGGAGACGTGAACGGTCATATCTATGCCGTTGACATCGGCGAGAACAACTCAGGCATCTACTACAACCGGCAGATGCTCGAGAAGGCAGGCGTGCACGTCCCATGGCAACCCAAGAACTGGGCCAACATCATCGCCGTGGCAAAGAAGGTCAAGGCCGCCAATCCCGGCGTGATCCCGCTGTGGCTCGCGGCCGGGACGAGCGCCGGCCCGACCGGCGTGCTCCAGGGCTCCGGCGCGATGGTGTATGCATCGAGCACGCCCACGATCTACGACACCACCACCAATAAGTACGTCGTCGACAGCACCGGGTTGCGACAGGTGCTGGAGTTCTACAAGGAGATCTACGCAAACGGCCTCGGCGCTCCGCTGTCGCAGCTGTTCTCGCCAAAATCGGTCGCAGTGCCGGTTGACCTGATGGCGACCAAGAAGCTCGCGATCGCGATTGGCGCGAACTGGTACGGAGGCGCCTGGGAGCTCGCGAACCGCCAGTGGCCGGCGGCCAAGACGCAGGCCGGAGCCGCGGCGCTGCCGACCTCGCTCGGGCAGGCGCCGGGTCAGGGCGGAACGATCGGCGGCTGGGACATGGCGATCTCCAAGTCGGCACCCGACGCCTCGCTCGCTTGGGATCTCGTCGAGCTGATCGAGTCGAGCAAGTACATGGTGTTCCTCGCCAACAAAGCCGGATTCGTGCCGCCCGACAGCCAGGTCGCAAAGGCGGCCACGTATGTGAACTACGCACCTCCTTTCAACGCAGCGTTCGCCACCTATCTACCGTATGAGAAGGAGCTACCGTCGAACGGTGGCTTCGCGGTCTGGGCTCGCGGCATCAATGAGGCGACGGGTCAGATCGCTCAGACGCCGAGCACATCGGTCAGCTCGGCGCTGGCGACGCTAAAGACCACGGTCGTGAACCAGCTCGGATCACATGGGGTCGAGTCGCTGCCTTGATCGGCCAGTGGCGAATGCGGCCCGCGAGGCTTCGGGCAGAGGGGATGGTCGGCGACCCGGCCATCCCCCTCGCCAACATGGACCTGACGCTTGGCGGGCGCCAGGATCGCACGCGCCTGTCATGGAACAGCAGCGTCATGCTGGCACTGCCGGTGGGGTTCTTGTTCCTCTTGTTCGTGGGTCCGATCGTCTACGCGCTGTACCTCGGCTTCACGAACATGCAGCTGATCGGCCCACACGCGCAGTCCTGGCAGTTCACCGGTACGGCAAACCTCACACGCCTGATCCACGACCACATCTTCCTGAACTCGATCAAGCTGACCGTGATCTTTGTGGTCGGCTCGGGAATCATCGGTCAGACCGTCCTGGGGCTGATTCTCGCGCTCCTGCTGCGCCGCTCGCTGGCGGTGCTGCGAATCTCGATCGGAGCCTTGGTGATCGCCGCATGGGTGATCCCGGAGATCGCCGCGGCGCTCATCTGGTACGCCTTCTCTCAGACTGGCGGAACGCTGGGACTCGTGCTCGGCGCACCGCACACCAACTTTCTGTTCAGCGCGCCGATGGCGACGGTCTCGGCGGCGAACCTGTGGCGCGGGACGGCGTTCTCGATGCTGATCTTCGGTGCCGCCCTGCGCAACGTGCCAGAGGAGGTTCTCGAGTCAGCCGAGGTGGAGGGGGCGTCCGGCTGGCAGCGCCTGCGGTCGATCACGTTGCCGATCATCAAACCCAGCATCGTTACCAACCTGCTGCTCGTGACGATTCTGAACCTATCCGACTTCACGCTGATCTACACGATGACGCAGGGAGGTCCCGGTACGTCCACAATGACGCTCCCGATCTACATCTATCAAGAGGCGTTCACCTACTACCAGCTCGGCTACGGAACGATGATCTCGCTGGCATTGATCGTGGTGGGTGCCGTCCTAGCGTTGCTGTTCGTCCGTGCCGTGCAGACCAACGAGAGCAAATGATCGCTGCCCCTTCACACAGAGCACTTCCACTGCGCCGCGGCGCGGACGATCCGAACGCAGTGCGGTACCCGCGCCTCTCGGCCGGCGGCCTGTTCTCCAACCTCGCACTGCTGGTGATCGGACTCGCCTTCCTGCTTCCGTTGCTGTGGCTGCTACTCGCCTCGGTGGACTCCCACGCCGGCTGGGCGATCCGGCTGCCAAACCTGACTACGGCCAACTACCGCGATGCGCTTGCCAACGGTGGCTGGCGACCACTGCTCAACAGCTTCTACCTGGCCGCGGTGACCAGCGTCGTGGCGACGATCCTCGCCTTGATGGCTGGCTACCCGCTGTCCCGTCGCCATGTCCCCGGCAAACGCCTGTTCATGCTAGGGATCCTGTTCCTCTCCGGTCTCCCGGTGACGATGATGTTGGTCCCGATCTACCAGCTCTATGTCAAGCTGAACTGGCTGAACTCGATCTTCACCATGGGCTTGTTCTTGGCGGCAACAGCGCTGCCGTTTGCGATCTGGCTCGTCAAGAACTTCATCGACACGATCCCGATCGAGTTCGAGGAGGCAGCTGCGATCGAGGGAGCCGGGACGCTGCGGACGATGCTGTTCGTGGTTCTACCGCTGAGCCTGCCTGGGCTCGCCGTTACGGCGATCTACACGTTCATCGCCGCCTGGGGGGCATTCGTCGTGCCACTCGTTCTGGATCAGAACCCCGGCCAGCAACCCGGCACGGTCGCTCTGTATCAGTTCCTTGGGGCTCACGGCGTCATCCAGTTCGGGCCGCTGGCGGCCTTCTCGCTGATGTTCTCGCTGCCCGTGGTGATCCTGTATCTATTCGTCTCCAAGAGCTTGAGTGGTGCGTTCACCTTCGGCGGAGGAGTGAGAGGCTGACATGGCTGCTGTTCGATTCGAGCGGGTCTACAAGGTATTTGGATCCGCGATGGCCGTAGAGGATCTGAGTCTCGACGTACCCGATGGCGACTTCCTCGTGATCGTCGGTCCGTCCGGATGCGGCAAGACGACGAGCCTGCGCATGCTCGCGGGCCTGGAGCGGCCGAGCTACGGCCGGATCTTCATCGACTCGGAGCCGGTCAACAATGTGCCAGCGAAGAATCGCGACATCGCGATGGTCTTCCAGAGCTATGCGCTGTACCCCCACAAGACGGTGCGTGGCAACCTCGACTGGGGCATGCGCATCCGTCGGGAGTCCAAGCAGCGGATCGCCGAGCAGGTTGAGGAGGTCGCACAGATGCTGGGGATCACGAGGCTCCTGGACAAGCGTCCCGCGAGCCTGTCTGGAGGCGAGCGTCAGCGCGTCGCACTGGGACGGGCGCTGTTGCGCGATCCCCGGGTGTTCCTGATGGATGAGCCGCTGTCGAACCTGGATGCAGCGCTGCGCGTGCAGATGCGCAGCGAGCTGATCCGCCTGCACTCCACGCTCGGCACGACGATGGTGTACGTGACGCACGATCAAATCGAGGCGATGACGATGGGGACGCGGATTGCGGTCATGTCCGATGGCCGCCTCCAGCAGGTCGCACCGCCCGAGACCCTGTACGACGACCCGGTGAACCTGTTCGTCGCCACGTTCATTGGCTCTCCCAAGATGAACATCTTCGACGGCCAGCTGAGCTCTAACCGGAGTGCTCCTACGATCGACTTCCTCGGCGCGCAGGCACCAGTCGATCTGCGAAGCCACGAGCTGGTCGGGCCCGGCGACGCGGGAGCGAAGCTCGTCGGCGTCCGACCTGAGGACATCCACTGGAACCGAGATGGCACCGAGGACGTTCGCGGTCCGGTGGTCGACGGTCAGGTTGAGGTGATCGAGCCGATGGGATCGGAGAGCTACGTGACGCTGGCGTGTGGGGACCAGACGCTCGTGGCGAGGTTCCCGGCGCGGTGCGCGTTGACCCGCGGCGACAGCGTGCGTCTGACGATCGACTGCCGTCAGATCCACCTGTTCGAGGCATCGACCGGTGAGGCCGTCTTGCGCCGCAACTCAGCCGATCGAATCACGGCCGAGGTGGGGTCAGGAGTAATCGATGGCTGATCAGGTGATCGGCGTGGTCGACTGCGACGTGCATCACGGGCGCCGAGACGAGGCCGAGCTGCTGGGGTATCTACCGACCGCCTGGCGGGAATACGTCGTTGGGCCGGCGCCCGGCCCGACCGTGCCGCTGACCCTGAGCGATGGCTATCCGAACCCCCACGGCTTCATGCGGATGGAGACCTACCCCGATGGCGGCGGCGCCGCCGGCAGCGATCTGCAGCTGATGGATGAGCAGCTGCTGACGCCCACGGGGACTGCGCGAGCCGTGCTGACCTACGGTGACGACATGCACGTCGCTGGCCTGCACAACCCTTACTTCGCCACGGTCCTCGCACGGGCGCTCAACGACTGGACGGTGGATCGCTGGCTCGACGCGGACGAGCGCCTCGTGGGGTCGATCATCGTCGCCTGTCAGCTACCTGACAAGGCCGCCGAGGAGATTCGTCGCCTGGGCGGCAATCCGCGGATGGTGCAGGTGATGCTTGCCGACAATCCGAGCAAGCACCCGCTCGGGCATCCGGTATTCCACCCCATCTACGAGGCGGCGGCCGAGGTCGGGCTACCCGTCGCGATCCACGCAGGAGCAAACGACTGGGCCAATCCTCCCGCCACGGGCGGCGGCACCGTCAGCACCTACATCGAGGCGCACACGCTCTGGCCGCAGGCGGTGATGACCCACTTTGTCAGCCTCATTGCGCACGGCGTGTTCGAGAAGTATCCGTCGCTGAGACTGCTGCTGATTGAAACCGGCGCGGCCTGGATCGCGCCGTTGCTGTGGCGCTACGACACCGAGTACCGCGGCCTGCGCCGCGAGGTGCCGTGGTGCAAACGACTGCCCAGCGAGTACTTTGCGCAGCACGTGTGGATGACCACTCAGCCGCTGGACTTATCGCCGCGGCGAGAGCAGATGATCGAGCTGCTCTCCTGGATTGGTGCGGAGGACAAGCTCGTCTACTCGTCGGACTATCCGCACTGGGATGCCGACAACGTCGACTACCTGCGCGCGCGCCTGCCGCGCGAATGGCATCGAAAGGTGCTGCGCGACAACGCGCTCGAGCTGTTCGGCTGGTCGTCAGCGGATTTGCCTGAGCCGCACGCGGTGGCCCAGTGAGCTGTTGCGACTGCGGCCCGATCGAGGCGTTCGCGGACGGTCGGTGCCATGTCGTCCGCGCCGGCCGGCGGCAAATCGGTATCGCTCGCTGGGGTGATCGGCTGTATGCGATCAACAACGTCTGCGCACATCAGCGCGGTCCGCTCTGTAGAGGTCCGGTGCTGAGCACGGTCACGGCCGCTGCGCCCGGCGCGATGGACCTCCATGCGGAGGCTCCGGTGATCGCTTGTCCCTGGCACGGCTGGGAGTTCGACCTCCGCACCGGACGCGCGGTGTCTGACCCACGCTACCGTGTTCGCACCTTCCCAGTACGCGTCGAGGCCGGCCGTGTGCTGGTCGAGCTCGATCCGACCACGGCCCGAGGCCGCGGCAAATAGCTCCGCGGCGGTGGTCAGTCGGTCGGCGTTAGCACGACCTTCATCGCCTCATCGCGCTGCGCGAGCTCCAGGGCTGGCTCGGCCTGCTCGAGTGGCATCCGGTGGGAGACGAGCGCATCCAACGGCAGCGTTCGAAGGTTGCGCTCGAGGAGCCGCATCGCCGGGCGATAAGCCTGTGCAGTCTCACCACCGATGCCGAGCACGTTGACGTTCTTGGTACAGATGTCGGCGGTCGGATTGATGGCAACCCGCCCCATGTCGACGAAGGCGCCGGCCTCAACCACAGTCCCGCCGACGCGGACCATGTGCAGGCTGTTGACGAAAGTCTCCGGCGCGCCGCTGCAGTCCAGCACGATGTCGGCCCCCCGGCCGGCCGTCGCCTCCCGGACCCGAGCGACCAGCTCCTCGGCCTCCAGCTCCGCCGCGCTGAGCGTCAGCGTCGCGCCGAATTCCTCCGAGCGTCGCAGGCGCGAGGGCAGCCGGTCGATCGCGATCAGCGCGCCGGCGCCCATCAGACGAGCCTTGATCAGATGGCACATGCCGAGCGGACCGATCCCGTACACGACTACGGCCTCACCGAACGTCTCGCTCAGACGACGCGCCCGGTCGAAGCCGTGCGTCACCGCCATCGGCTCGGTCAGGACGGCGACGTGATCCGGCAGCGCGTCCGGCACGCGGAACAGTCGCGTGCCTGGCAGCAGGTACATGTACTCGCTCCAGCCTCCGAACAGGTATGGCGGCCGCGCGCACGTCAGGCTGTTGCCGTAGTCCTCGAGCCGCTCACACATGTAGTACGGCTGTCCGGTCCGGCAATACCAGCACTGGCCGCAGTTGACGTTCGCCGCCGGCACGATGCGGTCCCCAACGGCGAGAGGCTGTCCCTCGCTATCCAGCACCTCGCCGCCGATCGCCGCGATCTGGCCGACGTTCTCGTGGCCGCAGATCAGCGGATACTCGATCTGACGCTCGTGCGGGGTGCCAGCGTACTGCATCACCTCGCCACGGAAGGTGTGCTTGTCAGTGCCGCAGATTCCCGACATCGAGATCTGCAGCACGGCGGCTCCCGGCTCAGGATCGGGAAGCGGGAATCGTTGTAGCTCCACTTGCCCAGGCTGTCTCATGACAGCCGCTCTCACCTTCGTCGTCATCGCACGCAGAGGCCGACTTGGAGGTCGCCGACGCCTCTATTGGAGCGTTCCATAAGCCGACTTCTATCGGCTTTGCCGGCGATCGTCAAGCCATCGCGGCGCACGCATAGCCAGCTGCGGGACAGCTGTCGCTACCAGCGATAGTGGGCGAACGCCTTGTTGGCCTGCGCCATGCGGTAGATGTCGTCCTTGCGCTTGTAGGCGCTGCCCTGCTGCTGCTGTGCGTCCAGCAGCTCGTTCGCGAGGCGCTCGGACATCGTCTTCTCGCGGCGCTCGCGGGCGTAGGCGACGAGCCAGCGGACGGCGAGCGTGCGGGCACGGCGCGGCGGCACCTCGACCGGGACCTGGTAGGTGGCGCCGCCGACCCGGCGCGAGCGCACCTCGAGCACCGGGGTGAGCGCCTTGACCCCAGCCTCCAGCACCTCGAGCGGGTTCTTTCCGGTTCGCTCCCCGAGGATCGCCAGGGCGTCGTAGACGATCCGCTCCGACAGTGACTTCTTGCCGTCCAGCATGACCTTGTTGATCACCTGCTGGACGAGCCGGTTGCGGTGGATCGCGTCCGGGTCGACCGGCCGGATCTGCGCGGGCGCCCGTCTAGGCATGGTTACCTCCGCGGGACATCCGGTCCCGCGGTCTAAGAACCAGCTCCGCCTCCAGCTTCGCTTGATCGCGGGACATTCGGTCCCGCGATCTGAGAACCAGCTCCGCTTCCGGCGCCGCGTGCGCCGGCTTCGCGATCGCGATCATGTGGCCTTGACGCCGTACTGCGAGCGGGCCTTCTTGCGGTCCGACACGCCCGCAGCGTCGAGCGTGCCCCGAATCACTTTGTAGCGGTAGCCAGGCAAGTCCTTGACGCGACCGCCGCGGACCAGCACGACCGAGTGCTCCTGGAGGTTGTGGCCCTCGCCGGGGATGTAGGCGTTGACCTCCATGCCGTTCGTCAGCCGCACGCGCGCGACCTTGCGGAGCGCCGAGTTCGGCTTCTTTGGGGTGGTCGTGAACACGCGCGTGCACACCCCCCGGCGCTGGGGCGCCGAGACCCTCCGCTTGCGGCCCTTGCCGGACTTCAGACCCGGGGTGGCGAGCTTCTTGGTCGGCTTCTTGCGGGCCTTGGTGACGAGTTGGTTGGTGGTCGGCATCGCCCGGCGACGATAGCAGGCCATGCTCTCTCACCGCCGCCCGTCGCGACCGCCGCCGGCGGCGCGATTCCCCACCCGCCCTGCCATCCTTGACCGATGGAGTTCCGCGATGTGATCCGCCGCCGCCGGATGGTCCGTAGCTACGAGGACCGGCCGGTTCCGCCGGAGCTGGCCGACCGCCTCGTCGAAGCCGGGCTGAGGGCGCCGTCGGCCGGCTTCTCGCAGGGGTGGGGCTTCCTGATCCTCGACCAGCCGGAGGACATCGCGCGCTTCCGCCAGGTGGCCACCCCCGACGACACCGAGCCCGAGAACTGGTTCGCCGCCAACGTGCGGGCGCCGCTGATCATCGTCCCCCACTCCAACAAGGACGCGTATCTGGACCGCTACGCGGAGCCGGACAAGGGCTTCACCGATCGCTCCGACGCCTGGTGGTCCTCGCCCTACTGGGACATCGACACGGGGTTCGCCGCGATGCTGATCCTGCTGGCGGCGGTCGACGAAGGGCTCGGAGCGTGCTTCTTCGGCCTCCCGAAGGAGCGGATCGACGCCTACCGCGACGCGTTCGGCGTCCCGCCCGAGCTGCACCCGATCGGCGCGATCTCGGTCGGCTACTCAGACGAGCCGCCCCGCGACATCAGCGCTCGCCGCCGTCCCGTCTCGCGGGTCGTGCGGCGCGGTCGCTGGAGCGACGCCCGCTCAGCGGGGGTCGCTAGCGTTCGCGGGTCGAAAACCGACGGATAGTCCAACGAATTTCGACCCGCGGGCGTGATCGCCGGGCCGCTCGCGTCGCCAGTGGGTCCGGGCGGGCCGGACTCGCCCCTACGCGGGAACCAGCTCGAGCGCCCCGTCCACCGGCTGGTAGCTCACCCCAGCGACCTCGGCGACCGGCTCGTAGGTGACCTGGCCGGCGGCGACGTTGACGCCGAGCTTCAGCCCCGGGCTGCTTGCCACCGCCGCGCGCACGCCGCGACGAGCGAGCTCGAGGACGTAGGGCATCGTCGCGTTGGTCAGCGCGTAGGTGGAGGTGATCGGCACCGCGCCAGGCATGTTGGCGACGCAGTAGTGGGTGATCCCGTCGACCTCGTAGGTGGGGTCGGTGTGGGTCGTGGGGTGCGAGGTCTCAAAGCACCCGCCCTGGTCGATCGAGACGTCGACCAGCACCGCGTGGCGCTTCATCAGCGCGAGCTGCGCGCGGCTGACGACGTGCGGCGCCTTCGCGCCGTGGACGAGCACCGCCCCGATCACCAGGTCCATCTCGGGCAGCCGCTCCTCGACCGCAAGCGTCGACGCGAAGCAGGTGTCGGCGCGCCCGGCGAGCGCGATGTCGAGCTCGCGCAGGCGGTCGATGTTGCGATCGAACACGTACACGGTCGCCTCCATCCCGAGCGCGATGAAGGCGGCGTTCATCCCGACCACGCCGCCGCCGATGATCATCACGTTAGCGGCAGCGACGCCGGGTACGCCGCCGAGCAGGATGCCGCGGCCGCCCAACGGCTTCTCGAGCACGAACGCTCCCGCCTGAGTGGCGATCTTGCCCGCCACCTCTGACATCGGGGCGAGCAGCGGCAGCCGTCCACGCGCGTCCTCGACGGTCTCGTAGGCGATGCACGTGGCGCCCGAGCCCATCAGCGCGCGCGTCAACTCGATGTCGGCGGCCAGGTGCAGGTACGTGAACAGGGTGTGGCGCGGCTCGAGCATCGCCACCTCGCCGGGCTGCGGCTCCTTGACCTTGACGATCAGCTCCGCCTCGCCGAACACGCCGGCGGCGTCGGAGACGATCGTCGCGCCCTGGGCCTCGTACATCTCGTCGCTGATCGCCGACCCCATGCCGGCGCCCTGTTGCACGTACACCTCGTGACCGCCGTCGACCAGCTCGCGCACGCCCGCGGGCGTCAATGCCACCCGGTACTCATCGGTCTTGATCTCCGTCGGAACTCCGACTTTCATGCCACCAGTTCCCTTCCTCGTAGTGCCAGCCAGAACTCGATCCGGTCGCGCGCCGACCCCAGGTCGCGACCGGTCAGCTCCTCCACCCGCCTGATCCGGTAGCGGAGCGTGTGCCGGTGGCAGTACAGGCGGCGCGCCGCCCGCTCCCACTGGCCGTTCTCTTCGATGAACGCCTCCAGCGAGCGCATCAGCTCGCCGCCGTAATGTCCCTCGCCGTGCTCGATCGGCCCGAGGATCGAGTCGCAGAACAGCTTCAGCGCCTGCTCGTCCTGGAGCGACAGCAACAGCTGGAAGGAGCCGAGGTCCTTGTAGGTGGCGACGCTGCCGGCCACGGGGCTCGCGCTTCGCCGGCGCTCGCGGTCCAGGCTCGCCGAAATGCCGGAGACGCTTCCGGCCCTGCCGGCTTGGGGCACGGCAGGGCCGGGCCGACCGTTGCCGTTCGCCCCGCCTGGATCGCCGCCTGCGGCGTCGCCGCGTCCCACGCCGAGCGACAGCGCCTCGAGCGTGCAGCGAGCTTCGTGAAAGCTGCGGCGGGCCTCCTCGCCCGGTACCGACCGCCCGAGGCCGAGCGTCACCGGTGCGCCCAGCTCGCCGGCGACGCGCTCGGCGACCCGCTCGGCCAGCGCCACCTGCTCCTGCTCGGGCGCCCCCGGGAGCAGCGCGCAGACCAGCTGCCGGTGCGAGGCCACGAGCGCGCTGCAGGCCTCCGCCCGTAGCGCTGCACCGAGCGCGGTCTCAGCCGCCGCAGCGGCGCGAGGACCGGCTGCGAGCGGGGCCATCACGACCGCCGCCACCTGATCGGACAGGCCGAACGGACCGAGGCGCCGGCGCAGCTCCGCGCCCGCCAGCTGGCCGCTGGCCATCGCCGCCAGCACGTCGCCGGCGAGTCGCCGCTCGGTGTCACCCGCGACGCGCTCGCGCAGCAGCTCGAGCGCGACGATCGTCACCGCTTGGCGCAGCGTCAGGCGATCGAAGTCGGACAGCGGCTCGGCGTCCTTGATCGCCACCAGCCACGCTTCGGCCACGCCCGCGGACTCGCCCGTGGAGCTCGTCCGTCCGGCGGCCGGGGGCCCATCGGCTGCCACCGGCAGCGCGAGCGCGCGGCTCGCGTCCTCCACGCCGGGCATGAACGGCCGCGCGTCGCGGCGGCCGCCACGCTCGCGCAGATCGCTCCGGATGATCTCCAGCAGCGCCTCGTCGATCGGCCGCCGGAAGGCGTGCTGGGCGAGCAGCTCGCCGCGCCTGTCGAACACCAGCACGGCGGCTCCGACGAGCGTCGCCAAAGCCCCCGCCAGAGCCTCGAGGCCCCGCTGCGAGAGCACGATCCGCTCGAGCCGCTCCTGCGCGGCCAGCGCCCGCCGCAAGACCGCGTACTGCTCGTTGACGAGCTGGCTGAAGGCGGCCTCGGTGATCGCGATGAACGGGACCTCGTAGGGCACCTCGAACACGGGGAACTCGAGCTCCTCGGCCGCCTCCACGAGCGCCGGCGGAACCTGCTCGTGGGCGAGCCCGGTGCCGAACCCGAGCCCGGCCAGCTGGTGCTCGGCGAGGTGGCGGATGAACTCGCGCTGGCTCTCGGGCGTGTCGAGCTGGATGCCGGTGGTCAGCAGCACCTCGCCGCCTGACAGCCACGGCGTCGGGTCACCCCATTCCGACAGGTGCACCCAGCGCACCGGCATGTCGAGGTTGGACTCGCCGGTGAGCACGCGGACGTCGAGGTCCTCGATCAGCCCTCTGACGGTCAGCAAGCGACTCGCTCTTTCCTCACCGTGGCGCGCTGCGTGTCCGGGAGTCGCGGGCGATCCGCACGGTCAGGCGCGGACGTGCATCCGCTCGCCGGCCTCGGCCAGCACCGGACGCAGCACCGACTCCATCTCGGCGAACTGCTCGGGACCGCAGATCAGCGGCGGCGCCAGCTGGATCACCGGGTCGCCGCGGTCGTCGGCGCGGCAGACGAGCCCGCGGCGGAACAGCTCCCCCGAGAGGAACCCGCGCAGCAGCGTCTCGGACTCGGCGTCGTCGAACGTCTCCTTGGTCTGCTTGTCCTTGACCAGCTCGACCGCGCGGAAGAAGCCGACGCCGCGGACGTCGCCGACGATCGGCAGGTCGCGCAACGAGTCCATCATCTCGGCGAACGCCGCCTCGTTGTCGCGGACCCTGTCGAGGATGTGCTCGTTCTCGAACGCGTCCAGGTTGGCCATCGCAACCGCCGCCGACACCGGGTGGCCGCCGAACGTGAACCCGTGCACGAAGCTGGTGGCGCCCGACTGGTAGGGCTCGAACAGGCGGTCGGAGATGATCACCGCGCCCATCGGCGCGTACGCGCTGGTCAGGCCCTTGGCGGTGGTGATGATGTCCGGCTGGTACCCGAACCGCTGGCAGCCGAAGTACTCGCCGAGGCGACCCCAGGCGCAGATCACCTCGTCGGAGATCATGATCACGTCGTACTCGTCGCAGATCTCGCGGACACGCTGGAAATAGGCGCCGGGCGGTGGGAAGCAGCCGCCGGCGTTCTGGACGGGCTCCATGATCACGGCCGCGACCGTGTCGGGCCCTTCGCGCTCGATCGCGTCGGCCACGGTGTTCGCGAGGTCGACGCCGGTGGTGCCCTCGGGCGTTCGGTACATGTTCGTGTTGGGGACGGTCACGCCACCGGGGGTGAGCGGCTCGAACGGCTCCTTCAGCGCCGGGATCTGGGTGGCGGTGAGCGCCCCGAGGCTGGTTCCGTGGTAGGCGATCTCACGCGCGATGATCTTGATCTTGCCGGGCTTGCCCCGCAGCCGGTGGTACTGGCGCGAGAGCTTCAGCGCGGTCTCCACCGCCTCGCTGCCGCCGCTCGTGAAGAACACGCGGTTGAGATCCCCGGGGGCGAGCCCCGCAACCCGTGCAGCCAGCTCGATCGCCCGCGGGTGCGCATACGACCAGTTCGTGAAGAAGCCGAGCTGCTTGGCCTGGTCGGCGCCGGCCTGAGCGATGTCGGCGCGGCCGTGGCCGATGTTCACGCAGAACAGCGCCGACAGCCCGTCGAGATAGCGCTTGCCGTGCTCGTCGTACACGTAGGCGCCCTCGCCCCGAACGATGATCGGGATCTCGTGCTGCTCGTCGTAACCCCCCATCCTGGTGAAGTGCATCCACAGGTGGCGGCGGGCCAGCTCCTGCAGCGTGGCGTTGCTGCTATCGACGGCGACTTCGGTGGTGGACATCTGAACTCCCTCGGGAAAAGCGCTTGCCGTTTTGTACAAAATAGCGGCCGGACAAAGACGTTCAACATGTCCAAAACGGAACTACCAGCTCGCTTCAGTTATCCAGATCGGAGGTGCGCTGTAGAGAAGAGTGGGCCACCTGCCGAATTCGGAGGGATTCTCGAAGTGCTGGGCCTCCGACTTCCCGCGGCCACTCCACGAGGGACGTACGATCCCCACGGTGTCAGCCGTCGCATGGATCGAGGAGGATATCGAGCTGCAAGGACCAGCGGAGCGACCGACCGGATCGCTGGCAAGCGACCGATTTACGGCATATTTGCAGAGCGATGAACGTGAAGATGCTGGCCCCGCATCGGTGGACGTCGTGGAGGCGATCGCCTGGGGTCGCTCGCAAGCGTCCGTCGTCATCGTACGGGTCTGCGACGACTTCGGAGGTGCGGCGCACTTCTTCGCCGGCGCCGAGGCGCCTCAGGACTGGCAGGTGGGCGTGCTCATGCCTTGGCCGAGCGGAGGCCTGAGAGAGGCACGCCGCCTAGCGAACCGTGGAGCCGAGCAGCCGACTCCGCCGTCCGGTCCTCGCCAAGTCCAGCTGATCGCGCTCGCGCGAAATGCCGAGCTGAGCGAAGCACTCGCGCGAAAAGTTGCTGAGCGGCTTGAGACCGAGGACATCACCGTCAAGAGAACCGAGACCGTCGCCCAGCGTCCCGATGCGGTTACTCGCTCCCTGGAACAGACGTCCGAGACATTTTGGGCGCGACTGGTTAGCCCAGTGCCGGTGGCCATATGGACGCTCGCGGTTAGCACAGCGACCCCTGACGCTGCCGAGCTGGCCGTTCGTCGAGTGATCGCATCGTGCGTTGACGAGCTATCAGCTGACGCGCTCGGCGGCATGACGTTCCGGGTTCGCATGGTGCCGTGAGGCGCGAGAACAGCTCGCCCGCAAGCAGGCGAGCTGGTTGCCCTCCAACCGGGGGCGGGGCTGGTCCTCACGCACCATCGACGCGAACATCTCGCCCAAGACCTCCACGAGCCACCCGCTCACCCTCGCGAGCTCCGCTCAGCCGAGCCACCCCCACACCGCGCCCTCACCAACCTCCTCCATGGCGGGCGCGTCGTCGCACAGATGTCCGCGCGCGCCCCACGCCAACTCCTCCACCTAACTGCACACTAGCGGCCACAGGACCGGTCGCGCGCGGTCAGGGCCTGTCGCCTCCGCTCTGCTTCATGCAATGTAGCGATGAGCTGTGGCTCCTTGGCTCCCGAGCACTGCGCGATCGCCGCCTCGACCGCTTTCAAAGCCTCGCCAAAGCGCCCTCCAACCTCAGCCGCACTAGCTTGCAACAGATACGCTCCCGCCACGTATGCACGTTGCGTCGGCGTTGTACCCGTGCCGACTGCCTCAATCAGAGGTGCTACCGCGGCGCAAGCTTCGGTCAGCTTGCCAAGCTCCTTGAGGCACACAGCCCGTCCCCAATAGATCGACGGCACCACGTCAGGGGCTGCATCTCTCACGAACCCCGGGCGCGCTTGGACCTCAGCGAACAGCTCCTCAAAAATGGCAAGCGCTTCATCCCACCGCAGCATGCCAAGCATCGCGGCTGCACGCCGAATCTTCGCACTCACAAACCCAGCAATCAAATCTGAAGATACGTGGCCTTCCGTCCCCACAGACAAAAGCGCAGCTTCCACGGCCCCGAAGGTCGCAGCGGCCTTCTCGAACTCCTCCTCCTGAAGCTGGCGTAAGCCCAGAAAGAACAAATCCTCGGGCGATGCATCAGCCACGTCCGCAGAAGCACTGCATCTCAAGATCCGTCTCCTATGGGAAAGCGGCTTCAGCATCCACATTGCTTGGCAAGAATACGATCTCGTACCCGTGGCGTCGGTCGTTAGCAGCGCTATCGCGTGGTAATCAATGCCATCTTGCTTACGAGCTCACCGCCGCACTCTGAACTACTCGCAGCCCTCCCTCACGAGATGAACCGCGACACTCGGGGAGGAAGTTGAGCTCTCCCGACCACTTCGCACTCCCGTATTGGACCACCAGGCTCATTCCGCGCCTCATTCCACACCATGAAGCCCATACCACTATCACGAGCCCGTGCTCATCGGCGCGTAAGCGAAGTCGTGGTGCAAAGTGTGCGGGATTCCCGCGAATTCTCGCCCGCCATCCATTTTGTAGA
>JASHQV010000261.1 GCA_030038955.1 Solirubrobacteraceae bacterium | reverse complement strand
CGATGACGGAGCCGCTCGTCGTCCATCTCCTGGCGCAGATGTGCGGCCGTCTCGCCGAGCCCGGGCACGCGGTCGATCACGTCCATCACCAGATGGAAGCGGTCGAGGTCGTTGAGCATCACCATGTCGAACGGCGTCGTCGTCGTGCCCTCCTCCTTGTAGCCGCGCACGTGCAGGTTGTGATGGTTGCTGCGGCGGTAGGTGAGGCGGTGGATCAGCCAGGGGTAGCCGTGGTAGGCGAAGATCACCGGCCGCGAGCTCGTGAACAGCGCGTCGAACTGTGCGTCCGAGAGACCGTGGGGGTGCTCGCTGTCGGGCTGCAGCCGCATCAGGTCGACGACGTTGACGACGCGGACCTTCAGATCGGGCAGGCGCTCGCGGAGGATCGCGGTCGCTGACAGCACCTCCAGCGTGGGGACGTCGCCGGCACAGGCGAGCACCACGTCGGGCTCTTGGCCCGCGTCGTTCGAGGCCCACTCCCAGATCCCGATCCCGCGCGTGCAGTGCGCGATCGCGTCGTCGATCGTCAGGTAGTCGAGCGCCGGCTGCTTGCCCGCGACGATCACGTTGACGTAGTTGCGCGAGCGCAGGCAGTGGTCGGCGACCGACAGCAGGCAGTTGGCGTCGGGCGGCAGGTAGACGCGGATGATCTCCGCCTTCTTGTTGACGACGTGGTCGATGAACCCCGGATCCTGGTGCGAGAAGCCGTTGTGGTCCTGGCGCCAGACGTGGCTCGAGAGCAGGTAGTTGAGAGATGGGATCGGCCGTCGCCAGGGGATCTCGCGGGTGACCTTGAGCCACTTGGCGTGCTGGTTGAACATCGCGTCGATGATGTGGATGAACGCCTCGTAGCAGTTGAACAGGCCGTGGCGACCGGTCAGCAGGTAGCCCTCGAGCCACCCCTGACAGGCGTGCTCGGAGAGCACCTCCATGATCCGGCCGTCGGGCGCGAGATGCTCGTCGGTGGCGAGCCGCTCGGCCTCCCAAACGCGTGGCGCCGCCTCGAACACCGCCTGCAGGCGGTTCGACGCGGTCTCGTCGGGGCCGACGATCCGGAAGCGATCGCGGTTCGCGGCGACGACGTCGCGCAGCCACGTCCCCAGCACGCGCGTCGCCTCGCTCGAGCTGGCGGCGGGGGCGGGGACCTCGACGGCGTAGTCGCGGAAGTCGGGAAGATCGAGCTCGCGCGTCAGCAGGCCGCCGTTGGCGTGTGGGTTGGCGCTCATCCGTGCCTCGCCGTCGGGCGCCAGCGCGGCGATCTCCGGCCGGACCGCGCCGGCGCTGTCGAACAGCTCGTCGGGGCGGTAGGAGCGCAGCCACTGCTCGAGCTGCGCGAGGTGCTCGGGGTTCGAGCGGACCTCGGCCAAGGGCACCTGGTGCGCTCGCCACGAGCCTTCGGCCGGCAACCCGTCGACCAGCTTGGGCCCGGTCCAGCCCTTGGGGGTGCGCAGCACGATCATCGGCCACGTCGGCCGCTCGGCGGCGGCATCGGTGGAGGCGCCCTGCACGCTCGCCTGGGCGGACTGCCCGCGCGCGCGGACGCGCTGCTGGATCTGCTCGATCTCGTCGAGCACCTCGTCGAGCGTGGCCGCCATCAGCTGGTGCATCGCCTCGGGCTCGGCACCCGCGACGAACCGCGGCGCGTAGCCGTAGCCCTCGAGCAGCGAGCGCAGCTCCGCCTCGGGAATCCGCGCCAGCACCGTCGGGTTCGCGATCTTGTAGCCGTTCAGGTGCAGGATCGGCAAGACGGCGCCGTCGCGCGCCGGATTGAGGAACTTGTTCGAGTGCCAGCTCGTCGCCAACGGTCCCGTCTCCGCCTCGCCGTCGCCGACCACGCACAGCGCCAGCAGGTCGGGGTTGTCGAGCACCGCGCCGTAGGCGTGCAGCAGCGAGTAGCCGAGCTCGCCGCCCTCGTGGATCGAGCCGGGCGTCTCGGGCGCGACGTGGCTCGGGATGCCGCCGGGAAACGAGAACTGCCGGAACAGTCGCCGCAGGCCCTGCTCGTCCCGTCCGATATGCGCGTAGACCTCGCTGTAGGTGCCGTCGAGGTAGGCGCTCGCGACCAGTCCAGGCCCGCCGTGGCCGGGGCCGGTCACGTAGATCGCGCTGATCTGACGGCGCTTGATCGCGCGGTTCATGTGGGCGTAGACGAAGTTGAGGCCCGGGGTCGTGCCCCAGTGACCGAGCAGCCGCGGCTTTACGTGCTCCGGCCGCAGGGACTGTCGCAGCAGCGGGTTGTCCAGCAGGTAGATCTGTCCGACGGACAGGTAGTTGGCGGCGCGCCACCACATGTCGAGCGTCCGCAGCTCGTCTGTGGACAGCGGCGCTGCTCGTGCTTCGGTGTCGGTCGTCATGCAGTTGAGTTACGTGTTGAGGGCGATCGCGTCTGATCCTCGCAGAAGGCGCTACCCAAGTGCCTGTGGGGCGACGCGCCGGCTGGCGACTCGCGATCCGGCTACCCGAGGTAGTTTCCCGGCGGTGTGGCCGGCCGAGCGAGGATCTGCCGGCCCGACACCGTCCACGCGCGGATGCGCACCCAATGGGGCTTCGAGCCCGGCGCCCACGGCTCGAAGCCGAGGTTGCCCAGTCGCCGAACCTCGGCCTGGTCGGTGATCTCGTCCGTGACCCCCCTGACGATCACGCTCCAGCCGGTCTGCGTGCGCGCGTCGATGCCGTCCACCTCGAACGCCGCGTCGAACGCGTGCCTCAGAGCCTGGAGCTTCAATCCCGGTGCGCTCCGGAACACGATCGACTGGGAGCGAGTGTCGAACACGTAGTTGACGGGACGAATCACGGGAGGCCCGCCCGTGGTGCTCACCACCAGCCTGCCGAGATGCTGTGAGGCCAGCAGGCGCAGGCACTCCTCGCGCGTCAGCTCGCGCAGCGCGCCCTCGGAGGCGGAATTCGTCGCTGGCGTTTGCTTGTCGGCGCTCGCGGCCATACGGACACGGTACGACCCGGGCGCTTCCCGGACAGCGGCACAAAGCCGCGTCTGGGTGCAGGAAACTACTGAGTCAGCGCTCGACGCTTGAGGCTCCGCCGGACGAGGCCCTCAGAGGGCTGAATGCGTCGTCTTGGCAGCTCCCAGGCGATCGCCGGTGGGTGATCCAGGCCGCTGTCGGTCGGGTCTGAGAGCAGCAGCGACGCACGCCGGTCGCGACGAATGCTCAATGCCCTCTGCGGCAGGCCGATCGCCGTCGTGTCGAGAAGCTCGCCCCGATCTGGACCGTCGTGTCGAGAGCTCTCCCCGGTCTGGAAGGTACGGGGCCACGACTGGCCAGACGATCGGTGTGCGGTCCTTGGCCAGCGTCGCGAGCTCACAGGTATGAAACCGGTCGAGCGGCCGCCGTGGCGGCTTGCTGGCCACCACGGCGGTCGAGCGCGCTCAGCTGCCGTGGAGGCGCCGTCGCGCTGTGATGATCACCGTCACCAGCGGCGCCAGCGGCAGGATCGGAAGCGTGGCGCGGACCTCGGTGATCAGCGCGATCGCGGCGGCCGCGCCGGTCACGGCGGCGACGATGATCGCGAGGCCACGGGCCGTCGACGCCGACCACGAGCGCGCGAGGATCGCTTCGAGCATGCCGGTCAGCGTGCTCGTCAGGTAGGTGGTGGAGAAGCTGCCGAGCTGGCGCACGGCGCAGCTCTGCGCCCCCATCGCCGCTGCCGCAAACGCGAGCAGGAGGAGCTGGAGCGTGCGGTCCGGGTGATTGCCCGCGAGCTCCCACGTGATCGAGAAGGCGACGAGCAGGAGCAGGTCGCATAGCAGCGCGGTCGTGGCAGCCGGCGACCACGACGACTCGTCGCGCTTGCCAGCCGGCGAGCGCGGACGACCACGAGCGCCTCGACCCAGGACCACGACCGTGCTCCGGCCAAGGACCACGCCCAGCGAGTAGCACGCCAGTGCGCAGCCGCCGAACATCGCCAGCTTCCCGTTCGCCCGCTCGGCGCTGATCCCGAGCAGGATCAGGTTGCCGGTGACGACGCTGGCGAACACGTGTCCGAGACGATCGAAGGCGGTCGCATCGACTGCCCCGGTCGTCAGTCCAAGCAGGGCGAGCAGCAGGTCGCGGAGACGCTCGGGGGAGCAACGTGCCACGACTGGAAGCTATCCATGCTGCCGATCGGCGGCGCCACGGCGCAGCGTGCACGGCACCTGGTCGTCGTCTGGATCGGGATTCGATCGTCGTCGGCTGGGCCCGGATCGGGCGCGGCGACGTCGCTTGAGTCGCCCGCGCCGGGAAGCCTCGGATCACCTGGGCGCCCGCGAGGTACAGGATAATCGGCTGGATGGGGACCAAGAGGGCAGAACGACGATCCCAACGCTCGGCGTCTTCGAGATGGTCGCTGTGGTCGGAGGGCTCGCTGCTTTCGGTCGCGTCGAAGGGCTCGATCCTCTCCGTCGGCTCGATCGGCTCGGTCCTGTCGGTCGGCTCGATCGGCTCTGCCCTGTCGGTCGGCTCGATCGGCTCGGCGGGGTCGCTCGTTTCGATCGGATGCTTCGGCTCGGTGGGCGCGATCCTGTCGGCACGCTCGCGCTGGTCGATCCTGTCGACACGCTCTCGCTCGTCGATCCTGTCGGCGGGCTAGCGCTGGTCGCTCCTGTCGGTGGGCTAGCGCTGGTCGCTCCTGTCGCAGGGTTCGTCGCAACCCAGCCCCACGTCCTCCTGGCAACGAAAGTGGTCCCGAAGGCACTCCGCCCAGGGGGCTGGCGCGCGCTTCCCGCAGGCAGGGGCGCCCGTCACTGTCGCGGGCGATCACGCTGTCTCGTCTTACGGCGGTGGACGAGACGAAAGGACCAGTGATGAGGAGGTCTTGTGGGCGACGACGGGCTCACTCAGGCGCCGCCAGCGTCGATCATCTCGACCGCAACGCGGACGAGGTCGGCGTTGCTCCTGGCTGCCTGACCGTCTGGTAGCTGCAGCGTGTCCTCGAGTCCGATCCGGACGTCCAGACCACGATCGAGTGCGGCGCCGAGCATCGGCCAGGTCGCGGCTCCTTCGCCGTGTTGCAGGCGTGGCGCCGGTACGCTGCCGCGGTCAAGCACGAGGTGCATCCGCTGAGCTTCGGTGCTGGCTTGCGCTGGCGAGAGATCGATCAGCTCGACTAGCACGCGCACGAGCTTGCCGGCGAACCCAGAGCCCCCCAGGAGCTCGGCATCCTGCACGGTCCAGAGCCCGGCCTCGATCCCAATCCCTGCCCGCTCGCAAGCGTCGATCACAGCCGGCGCGCCGTCTTCGGAGAGGTTGACAGACGCGAAGTCAGGAGCCCGCCACTGGGCAATCAACGCTGCGCGCCGCCGTGGATCAGGCTCGATCCAAGCGCCGGTCGAGACGCCAACGGGCACGCCGCACGCGCTCCTCACCCGCCAGACCACCTGATCGACGATCCCCGGATCGAGCGTCTCGCGCCCGCGACAATCGCGAGGATGCAGGTGGATCGCTCCGGCGCCGAGCGCGACGACCTCCCGAGCGTCAGCAATCAGCGCCTCCACCGTGACAGGCAGCGCCGGATGCGCCGACCGACCACGGTTCCCGTTCAGCGCCGCCTGCAACAGCATCACGCCCGACGATAAACACAACGAGGCCGACCCAGTCGAGTCAGGCGCATGCTCACATTTGTGATCGATCACGTGGGCACGCGTAGAGTTGATGACCGTGCGCGTACGTGCTTCATACGTGATCGCCGCGATTGCGGCGATTGGTCTGCTGGCCGTGACCGCGGTCGTCGCTCGACCGGCCGGCGGTGACCAGCGAACCCCCTCGACGGCACGGGCGGGCGCAGCTCGGGCGCGGCTGCGGACGACCGCGAGGAATCGCCGAGCGGCGATTCGCGATGCGAGGCGCATGTTGGCTGGGGTGATGCCTCCGTCTGGTTCGCGGGTACTGGAGCGGCGGAGCGCGACCGGGGCGCAGCTCCGCGTTCCCCCGATCACCAGCGCGTTCGCAAGCGCGCTGGACTCCGAGCGCTGGAGCGTGCCGGGAGAGCCCGGTGCGGTGCTCTCCTACGTGCAGTCACACCTACCCTCCGGCTCAAAGCTGTCCGGCACCGGCTTGGGTGGACCGGGCTCAGAGACTCAATCGGTGATCCGCTCCTGGGCGCCGGTAAGCGGCGTCCTCGACGCCCGCTTGTTGAGCATCGAGGTGACAGCCAGCTCCTCTGGCGAGACGCTGCTGTCCGCCGAGTCGCAGTCGCAGTGGGTCATCGCTCGCCCCGCGCGAGAGCGAGTCCCCGCAGCCGTCGCTGCAGTCGAGATCACCGACGGGCTCCCCGGGCATCCTCCGCGCCTCTCTCGCAGCGTCACCACGCCGAGGACGGTGAAGCGGCTGGTAGCGCTGTTCAACTCGCTCGGGGTCGTGCAACCCGGTGCGATCAACTGTCCGGCGGAGACTGTCGAGCCGATCGTCAAGGTGACCTTTCGCACGGCTGCTGCCGGCCGAGCACTCGCGTCCGCGACAGTCGACTCAAAGGCAGACTTCTCATGGCCGGACAGCGTGCCAGGGTGGGCCTGCTTCTCCGTCGGCTTCGTCGTCGAAGGTCACCGCTACGACTCGCTCGTTGGGAACGTGATCAGCCCGCTTAACCGCTTGCTGCACGTCCGTCTACAGAGACCGACTAGCGACTAGCGGGTCGCCTTGCCGCTGCCTGGCGTCTCGCGGCGGCGCTCGCGTCCCGAGACCTTCGTGGGCTGCGCCGGGATCGTCGATTGTGCCGTCGATGACCACGGAGAGGTCGGCGAGCATCTACAAGCACGAAGGGTCGCTGTGCTCTCGGGTGGGAGTACAGCGACCCTGTTCGGAGGAGGACTCCGTTTCGAAGCTCAGGGTGTAGTGGGAGACGTACCCTGTGGTCGGCGATGGAGGCGCGGGATCGCGAGCGCAACCACGGTTCCGATCAGTAGAACGGCAAGAGCTGTGGTTGCGACGATCGCGGCTGTCGGCCAGCCGGTACTGCCGCTGGAGGCCGCAGTGTCGCTGCCGTGGTAGCCCATCATCTGGTACCCGGCCGTTCCGCGTCCGTCGAGGTACGCGCTCATCATCCCGGCGAGTGACGAGCCTCGGTCGCTGCTCATCATCGTGCCGACGAGGCCGTACAGCGCTGCGTCTGCGCGTGTCGGGGCTGCACGGATGCCGAGATACCGCTCGGCGAGGTAGACGTGCATCTGGTCTGCGGCCGTCGGTCCCATCATTTCGTTCATCAGCGTGTTCAGCCGCTGATGGAGCTGGGTGGACCCGAGCGCTCGACCCATCAAGTACTCGCCGAGCTCTTCGTATTGGCTGTTGGTCAGCTGCTTGGGCGCAAGCGCGCCGCGTCGGACCTGTGAGAGGATCTGAGCGCCTCGCTGTTGCTTGGCGACGACTGAGCTTGCAACCGCGGGCGTGGCGAACACGATCAGGGGAATCAGTGTGAGCGACGCCGCCAACCATGAGAGCTGTCGTCGTTGAATCATTGATCGTGCCCCTCGCTGTGGCTGATTTGCATCGAGCCTCATCGTGCGCGCTCGCTCGTATCCGGGCCAACGTCACAAATCCGCCGCTTGAGCGTGCGTTCGCCACCGACCACGGTCGGTAAAAACCCGCAACGTGCCTGCCTCGCACCGCTGGTCAAGTGAGCGCATTCCCGCTGATTCTCCGCCAACGGCCCTGAGAGATCGTCTGTGCTAGCACAAAGGTCTCTTATCGAGGAGGATTCTCATGGCATCTCAGAAACTCACCCAGCGGGGGAGCCCACAAACGGACGGAGAGGGCATGGCGCGTTGCAAGGCCAAGGACGCGTTCCGGATCGGGTTCGGCGTGATCTGGCTGATCGACGCCGGTTTCAAGTGGCAATCCGGGTTCGCACACGGGTTCAAAGGGATGATCAACGCCGCCGCCCAGGGACAGCCCAGCTGGCTGCACTGGTTCTTCACCCTTTCTCACGATGCCTTCACTCCACACCCCTACGCTTGGGCATACGCGGTCGCCGTCATCGAGACGCTCATCGGTTTGGCGCTGGTGCTCGGGTTCGCGCGCAAGGCGACCTACATCGTCACCGTGATCACCGGGCTCGTGATCTGGGGGGTCGCCGAAGGGTTCGGCGGACCGTATAACTCGGGCTCGACCGATATCGGCACGGCGTGCATCTACGCACTGGTCGCGCTTGGCTTGCTGGCCCTCAACCGCGAGGCAGGCCCGAGCCACTTCAGTGTCGACTACCTGCTCGAGCGGCGGATTGGCTGGTGGCACCGCGTCGCCGAGGTCGAAGGCCGTCGGCACACGCAGGCAGCATCGTCTCAACGTCGGCATCTGCCGTTCACCCACGCGCACGCCTCCAGCTGAAGGCAGCGGCGCGCCTGCGTGACCTCGCGTGACAAGTGACCTCGCGTGACAGCAGAGTGAGCGTGCCGCCCGCAGGCGGCACGCTCACTGTCGTTAGGCAGCCGTACTACACGAGCTTGAGATTCGATGAGCAGCAGCAGCAGCAGCAGCAGCACGCTGCAGCGACCACCCCCACCTCGCCTGTGACCCCCACGCCGCGGTTGATGCCAACGAGCATGCGCTACAGACAGCGCGGCAGGAACTCGGAACGGTCGACTCGTGCGTGACGGCCAACGCAGCGTCACGCGATGCGACACGTCGCCCACGCCCAAGGGCTTTGATGCCGTGTTCAGCACTGCTTCCGGCCGGCGGTGACCATTCGCCGTCTCGCACGAGCCGACGGTTCTTTGGTCTGTTGGCGCTGTCAGGTTCTTTGGTCTGTTGGCGCTGTCAGGAGAGTCGGTACATCAGAGCGATGAGCTCGTCGCGGCGGTAACCGTGATGACGGGCGAAGTCGATCAGCTCCTTGGTCTTGGCGACAACGGCGCCACGTTCGGGATTACCTGTGACCCGGATCGCGCGGCCGCGTCCCATCTCCACGAGGCCCTCGTCGCGGAGGAGCCGTAGCGCTCGCAGGACGGTGTTGTTGTTGACGCCGAGCACGGCCGCGAGGTCTCGCGCCTGTGGAATTCGATCGCCTGGCCCGGCTTCGCCTTCGTTGATCGCGCGTCGGATTGCCGCTGCTACCTGCTCGTGTAGCGGGGTCGGGTCTTCGCGATCGACGGCACCGAAGGTGGATGCGCGATGATCGTCCTCGTCGGAGCCGTTGACTTTCGCCATGAGACTATGCAGAATAGCTCTAATGGCGACATTGTACAAGGAGGCACCTCGAAAGCGGATCCGACGTCTGCTCGGCTCTCTGTTCCGCGAGGCTCGTCGGCTGGAACGCCGCCGCCGTCTCCGATATATCGCGGCCGTCGTCCTTGGTTGCGCGATCGCTGGTGGCGGGGGCTTCCTGATCGCCAACGATGCTGGCGGGTCAGCTGAGTCGGGAGAACATCCGCTGCCGCCGCTCCTCTCATCGCTTGCGCTTCCGCAGAAGGGTGACTACTTCGCGCTCGCCGTCGTCGGTGATCGGGTGATCGTCTCGGGCGGACCCAGGGGATCGCTGTTCCCATCCGGGAGCACGACGTCACTCTCCGACGGGCGGGCGGTGGGAACATGCGATGCTGCAACGGTCCGTCCAGGTACGCTCAAGCTCGGGCATGTGATGCACGCCAACTGTGGCGATCCTGCGCTATATGGCGAACGGATCCTGGCCGTCAGCTATCTGTTGCAGCCGCCGGCGCGCGACCAAGGGACCGGCGAGCTCGCGGTTCGAATCGCTCACGTCGATCCGGGTATGCGCGATGGGTACACGCTGGGGCCGGTCGTCATGACCTACCCGCAGTGCTCGGACTGCAGCGCGCAGTGGATCTATGGGGACGGTTCGCTATGGCTCTATGCCGCCTACCACGGCAGACTCTCGCGGTCGGACGGTGAGCTGCTGCGCGTCTCCAGCGCGACCGGAAAGGTGGTTCAGCACTGGGCGATCCCACAGAATCCTAGGGAGCTGCTCGCGGTCAACGCCGACGGTCTCTGGTTCGTACCCTCGACTGAGGGCGGCTATCCGGCGCGGGAAACGTCAGCGTCGCAGCGGATTAGCTATCAGTCGCTGTACCGTGTCACACCGGGTTCCCGCCGGCCGGTGAGGATCCTAACGATCAGACCTGGTGGCGCGTACTGGTTGGTTGCCGCCGATCACACCGTCTGGCTCGAGACCCACGGAGGCGTGCTCTGGAGAGTCCGAGGATCGACCTCCACCCGGCTTGGTCGATACCGGGCCGACGGCAACCAGGGCGCTGACATCGGCGAGGCACCGCCAACCCATGCAGGCAACGCCACGATCGGTGTCTACTTCGTGTCCAGCACCGGATTCGATTCTGCCGTGAGCGCACCACAGGAGATCGTCAGGCTATCCGTTGATGCCGCCAGACAGAGGACAGTCGCGCAGGTGCCAGCGCCACCGGAAGGGGACAGCTACGCCACCGCGCCACCTGCGGTAGCAATCGGCCGATTCTTCTACTTCCTGGACCCGCCGCTGCTCAACTACCTCGGCGGCGACAAGGCACCGATCGTCCACGGTCAAGGCATCCTCTACCGGGTGACATCGAGACCGGCGACACGAACGAAGTAGAGCACGGCTGGCGGTAAAGGCGGGACACCTTGACTACGACCTTGCTGTTCCGCGGACAATGACTCACGTGGGTTCTTCGAGCTTGACCGCGGCTACAGCGCTCCGGGGCCGGAAGGGCGTGTCCTGTTCGTGAGCGAGAGCTGTGGGAGAAAGCGGTGGAGGCTTTCGTCAAGTCCACGGGCCAGCTTGCCGGCATCTCCGGGCTAGACGCGACGATGCGGAAGTAGGCAGATCTATGATCACCTGCGACATGAGACAAGAGCAGCTGCATGTGGAGGTTCACGACGAGGACGGCTCCTACTGGGCCGAGGTCGACAAGCTGCCCGGCTGCTTCGCCTCTGGCCGTGATGTGCCGGAGCTGATCGACTCGGTCCGGGAGGCGATCGCGCTTTACCTGGCGCCGGAGGGTCGGGCACCAGCCCGGGTGGCTGCCGAGAACGCACGGCTTGAGCTGTCGGTTCCCGCTGGAGATGCATTCAGCCGCTCGGAGGGGTTGAGGTAATTCTCGACGGCGGCTGCCTCGGCTGCGAGCGCATCCGAAGTCACGGTATCGACCTCCTTCCATAGTCTCAGTTGCACCCGCCCTGCGTGAATCGCCCACGTCCCGGCGGCACGGCCGTCGATGAGCGCAATGGCCTTGATGATCCCGTTCGTCGTAATCACCTCTCCCGGATCATCGACGAGGAAATCCCGGGAGCGCCAGCCGAGCAAGACAGGGTCAAACGGTCCGAGCAGGCGAGGTGGAGGCCAGAGCTGCGGCGATCTTGCTCGATCCTTGAGCTCAAGCAATCCATCCGGCCGTCGATCGATGCTGTGGGCGATCGCAGCGATACCGGCACGACTGTCGCGCAGCGGCAGGCCCGCCCATTTCGCAAGATCTCGCGCGTCGGCGGGACCATGCCCACGGAGGTAGCGGCGAGCGAGCTCAGCGAGCGCTCGATCGCGGTCGATCATCGGGCGCGGGCCGAGCCAGTCTTCGGCCAACACGAAGGCATGCTCGCGCTCGACCACTGGTCCACGTACGATCAGACCGTCGAGCGTAGCTCGCACGAGGATGTGTGTCAGCGCCTGTCCGTGGGTGGAGACGTCCGCCCGCTCCAGGCGGTCGCGCAACTTTGCGCGGGTCAACGGACCTTCGTTGCCCAATGACCGGCGGATGGTCTCGATCCCGCAGATAAGGGCAGCGGCCGTGACGCCTGCTTGGCTAAGCTGCCGGTCGCTTGCACGCCGCAGCTGTGGCGTCGTGAGGGCGTGCAGGAGCGGCTCGTCCTCGGATGCGATCAGATGCAGCGTGCCGCGGTTGACCCAGGTGATGATCAGTGAGCGCTCGTCCGTGAGCGCGCGGTCGATCTCGGAGCTGTGCCCGCCGCAGGTTCGCACACGGATCGCGAGTCGGGCTGCGCGTGGGTCCTGCGCCTGCACAGCGAGCAGGCAACGCGCCACATCGACCGGATCAGCGGCCCGCTGACCGGTCAGACGTTGGGCAGCCAGCCGCGCAGCGAGAACGATCGCCTGCTCTTCCGGGGGTCCCAACATCACTGGCAAAAGACTCGCAAAGGGAGGGCCGCAACGACTCTAAGTTGCACATCAACCACGGTTGAGAGAGCGCTGATGGGCGCTCGAAGGCGCTGCTCATGGCGCCGCGTAGTACGTGGTGCCATCTTCGTTCACGGAGCCTGAAGGAACAAGCTGCCCAGCGTCGCCGACGCTGGGCAGCTCTTGATCTCTTCGGCCAGCGCCGCTATCGGATCTCGATCGCGTGCGGTGTCGAAGGCGGAGACGACGGAGGTAGGGATCACGACAAAGACCCCGGAATTCGCGTGTCCGTGGCTGATGACCGCTGAGCCCATCCTGTGATTCGGCGTGAGGCGTGGTCTCAGGTTGGTGACGTCGTGAGCAGCGGGTAGATGATCGTGTTCAGTACCCGCTCGACGTGTTCGCGGTCGGGGACTTCGCCGACCATCACGCGCGTCAGGTTGAGGCCGATGATGATGTCCGGAACGAGCTCGAGGTCGCGGTCCGGTGGGATCTCGCCGCGGCGGCGGGCGCGTTCGAACACCTCTGCCAGTAGGCGGCGGGGCCGGCCGAGGACCTGGTCGGCGAGCGCCTGCTTGAGCTCGGGGTCACGGCTGGCGGCCGTCGCGAGCCCCGCGAACACACCGACCTGGCGTCTGGTTGCATCATCGAATTCGGGAACTGCATCGACCATCGCGTCCAGATCGCCGCGTAGTGAGCCCGTGTCCGGCGCGGTGATCGGAGCCTGCGCCTCGCGCCAGGCGACGATCGCGTCGACCACGAGTGCGGCCTTGGAGGGCCAGCGGCGATAGAGCGCGCCCTTCCCGGCACGCGCGCGAGTCGCGATCTCCTCCATGCTGAGGCGGTCGTATCCGAGCTCTGCGAGCCCTCTGAGTGCCGCTTCGAGGATCGCCTGGTCGCGCGTCGGGTCGAGCGGGCGTCCCGTGTGCCGGCCCGGCTTATCCTGGTCGCGCGGTTTGACTTCGTCCATGGTTGCCTCTACGATACGGAACCGTTCCGTCTCATATCTTGTCAGGCGCTCATGCCCCCGTCAATGATCGAAGTCGATTCTGTCACCAAGCACTTCGGCGCGACCCAGGCGCTGGCCGGGGTCGACCTGGTCGCCGAGCAGGGCAAGGTGCTCGCGCTGCTGGGCCCCAACGGGGCCGGCAAGACGACGCTCGTGCGGATCCTGACCACGCTGCTCGCACCGGACAGCGGTCGCGCGCGGGTCGCCGGCTATGACGTCGTCACGGAGGCGGGGGCACTGCGGACAGAGATCGGGCTCGCCGGTCAGTACGCCGCCGTCGACGAGCTTCTTACCGGTCGCGAGAACCTCGAGCTCGTCGGGCTCTGGTACCACCTCGGCAAGCCCGAGTATCGCCGCCGCGCACGTGAGGTGCTCGAGCGATTCTCGCTGACCGACGCCGCCGACCGGTTGGTGAAGACCTACTCGGGCGGCATGCGACGGCGGCTCGACATCGGCGCCAGCCTGATCGCCCATCCGCCCGTGCTGTTCCTCGATGAGCCCACCACCGGCCTCGACCCACCTACCCGCAACGAGGTCTGGGCGTTCGTCGAGGAGCTAGTGGACGACGGCACGACCGTGCTGCTCACGACCCAGCAAATGGAGGAGGCCGAGCGCCTCGCCGACCGGATCGTCGTCATCGATCGGGGCGCGGTCATCGCACACGGCACCGACCAGGAACTCAAGGCGCAGCTCGGTGGCGACACTCTGGAGGTGCGCGTCACCAATATGGCGGACCTCGAGCGGACCGCGGCGCTACTCGCCCAGCTCGCCGGAGGGGAACCGCGCACCGATCGCGACCAGCGGCAGGTCAGCATTCCGACTACCGGGGGTACGCCGCTGCTGATCCAGGTCGGGCAGCAGCTCGAACGGGAGCAGATCCCACTCGACGACCTCGGGATCCGGCATCCCTCCCTCGACGACGTGTTCCTGGCGCTGACCGGGACGATCACCCGTGACGACGAACGCTTGCCGGAGGTGGCCGACACATGACCAACAAGATGCTGGCTCCTTCAGTGGCCCCCAAGATGACGCCGGCGCTCGCGCTCCGCGACATCGGCGGTGTCGCCAAGCGCAACCTGCTGCGGATCGTTCGCACTCCGCAGATGCTCGTGATCGGCGCGTTCCAGCCGGCGATGTTGCTCGTCCTGTTCCGCTATGTGCTCGGCGGGGCGATCCACGTTCCCGGCGAGAACTACGTCGACTATGTCGTTCCCGCCGTGTTCCTCGAGGCTGTGCTGATCGGTGGGATGACAACCTCGATCGGCCTGGCGCAGGACCTCCAGAGCGGGATCATCGACCGTTTGCGCAGCCTGCCGATGGCACGCTCCGCCGTACTCGCCGGCCGCACCCTTGCCGACATCAGCCGCAGCGTCGTATCGCTCGCGATCATGGTCGGCCTCGGGCTTCTCGTCGGCTTCCGCTTCCACAACGACGCCGGCTCGATCCTCGCCGGACTCGCCCTTGTGGTCTTGTTCGGATACGCGTTCTCGTGGGTCTACGCAGCGATCGGCCTTGCGACCAAAGACCCCGAAACCGCCCAGGTCGCCGGCATCCTCCCGTTCTTCGTCCTGATGTTCGCCTCCAACGCCGTCGTACCGGTCGCCACCATGCCCCACTGGCTTCAGGGCTTCGCGCGCAACCAACCACTCAGCGTCACCGTCTCTGCCGTCCGGGCGTTGCTGGAGGGCGACCCGGCGGGACACTGGGTATGGCAGTCACTCGTCTGGTCGGCGGGCATGAGCGTCGTCTTTCTCACGCTCGCGCTCTACCTCTACCGCAGCGCAACCGCGTGAGATCTCCGACACATCGCCCATCTACTCTGACGCAACAGATCAAGATCTCGTGCGGGTTCTTATAGCGGGAGCGACGGGACTCAAACCCTCTCCGTAAACCGCATCGAAATCAGGCTGTAGAGGAGTCTCGTTGCGCTCATTGCCGGTCAGGGC
>JASHQV010000260.1 GCA_030038955.1 Solirubrobacteraceae bacterium | reverse complement strand
ACCGGCCGCCGTCCGCCTGGCCCAGGCGTCGCCGGTCTACCCGAGCCGACCCCGACCGCATCCGCGAGGATGCACGTGGTGTGTCTGGCTTCTCTTGCTGTTCTGTTCGCACGTTCCGAAGCGGTGGAGTGGGCACGGGTCAGACGGCTTTACCGGGTTCCTCGGGCGAGGTGGCCTCATTGAGGTCGGTGATCGGGCTGCGGGCGGGATTCGCAGCGGTCTGCTTGATGCCGGTCAGCGCTGGTTGTTTTGCTGTGCGTTGTCGACGAGTTGTTGCGTTCGGCGCGCCGCGAACTCGGCGACTCGTTGCTCGACGCGACGCATCGACTGCATCTCTGTTTCGATGCCTTCGGTGATCTGTGCTTCCTCGCCGGTCATCTCGATTCCCTGCTTGCCGGTCGTGTAGCGGGTGACGGCGATCGTGGTCGCGATGCCGTGCAGGGTGAGCTGGGCGATCGTCTTGTCGCGGTCGGTGCAGAGGATGAAGCCGATGGTCGCGGCGTCGGTGTCCTGGGCGATGAGCTCGTTGACGGCGTTGACGTAGAGGTTCATCTTTCCGGCGAACTCCGCTCGGAATGATCCGATCTTGAGGTCGATGACGACGAACCGGCGGGTTGGGTGGTGGTAGAAGAGCAAGTCGAGGATCAACTCTTCCTCGCCGACTTGGAGCGAGCGTTGGCGTCCGGCGAAGTAGAACCCTTCACCGAGAGCGAGCATGAACCGTTCGATGTCGCTCAGCAACGCCTGCTCGAGCTCGCGCTCCTTGGCGCTGTCGGTCAGCTCGACGAAGTCCAAGATCAGAGGGTCGCGGGTGATTCGCTGCACGGCCTCGGCGTCGCTGGCTTCGAGCGTCTGCTCGAAGTTCGTGATCGCGGCGGCCTCGCGCTCGTGTAGGCGCGTGGCGATCGCTGCCTCGAGTTGCTCCAACGACCAGGCGCCGGCTCGCTCGGCGTACCAGTCTCGCGCGTCGTCTGTAGCCTTCGTCGTGATCGTCACGACGTGACCCCAGGGAAGGTTTCTCATTCGGTCTGAGAGACCCTCCGGCCACGCCGCTGCGAGCGTCCGCATGCGGTACAGGCTTGGCACTGAGTATCCGCGGGCGCCCGGGAACGCGGCGCGAAGATCGGTCGACAGGCGCTGAACCACACCGGGGGTACGGCGCCCGCGTTCGGGGCCCTCTTCTGTCTGCCGCCGCAGGATCTCGTGGCCGATCTGCCAGTAAACGTCGACGAGCTCCGCGTTGATCGCCCGTGCTGCCCGTGCCTGGGCGGTGCGGATGCGGGCCTTGATGTCCTCCAGGAATTGCTCGTAGCTGCGCAGCGGTCGCGGCGGCTCGGACGGCGGGTGAGCGGGCAGCTCGGACATCCAACACGGGAGCGTAACGAGGCTTTCGAGGGGCCCGACTTGCGGCGAGACATCCATGCGCACACAGGTCAGCCTGCGCCGTCGCGACCTCGCGAGAAACGACGCAGGGCGGTACGTTCTGCCGCGAGCGGAGCCGGCCGGGGGGTGTGCGCAGCTCGAAAGTCAGAGCTGCGGAGACCGGCTAGCTGATGTGACCCGGTTGGGAGCGCTCGATGAAGGGGGTAAGCCGTGAAGCGTGTCGCCGGACCGATGTGCTTTTTCGGCGGTGGTGGTCAACTCGACTGCGGACGTTGCTGTTTGGATGCTGAGTCGTGTACATCCGTGCTCGAGCCGGCTGACTCGGTTTCGTCGCCGTTGCTGGTCGTGGGCTTGGATTGCGCCTGTTCGCCGAGCTCGAGTGCTTCGTCGAACTCGTCTTGGCGCCAGACGAAGCGATCTCGGTCCGTTGGATTGGGGTGCGAGCGCGAAGTGGACATCTCGATCACAATTCTACGTCCGGCCCGTTCGGGCCAGTGGGTTCAGCGTCCGATTGATGGTCCGTGCAGCGGCGGAGTGGCGCGACACGTGGGTTGCGGCGATCCGGGTGTCCGTCGCACGCCAGTCCCTTCGGTCACAGGTTGCTGTTGAACGCCGTGCTGTGCACCGGTGCCCGGCTGTTCGGACAGGAGACGCTCGGTGGCGTGCAACTTGACGGTCCAGTATCGCCGCCGGGGTGTCGGCGGTTGTGCTTCGCCGAGCGTGAACGGTTGGCGGCGCGGGAGCAGCAGCTCGGCTTCGAGCGTTGGCTGGATCAGGTCGGGGCAGCCGGCCAGCGTCCCCGCTGGCAGCACCGTCTGGAACAGTACCGCGTGGTGGTTGGTCGCGGCGAGCGCACAGAACCCTTCGGCGACCGATCGCACCAGCGACGTCGACACGTAGCCACGAAACACGAGCGGTCGACCGGTGCGCGTGGTGAAGTCGACGGGTTGCTCGAGCTCGAGGCCGCGGTATGCGGCCACGGGTTCGGGGAGCGGCACTCGCAGCACTCGGTCAAGCGCGACCACGTGTCGCTGCTGCGTTGGATCGAGTGGCTGTTGCTGACGTAGCGCGAGGTTGAGTTGCTGGTAGGCGGGCGAGGCGTAGTACCGCACCGCTTCGTATTCCGCCTCTGAGAGTTGATCGGCCCACGCTCCGAACGTTGCCCGCAGCCAAGCGCCGGCCTGTTGGTAGCTGTCAAACTTCCGAGCGCTCACCTGCGGCGACATGGCCTGGAAATGCTTCCAGACGGTCTCGGTCGAGCTATGTGTGCAGGGTCAAGCTACGATTCTCCGCCGTGTCGTCTTTGATCGAGATCGGGGCGTCGATCGACGCTCGTATTGTCGAGGCGCGCAATGAGATCGCCGCGCTGAAGGCGGCGCGTGCCGCGCTGCGCCCGGACTCCACCCGGACGCGTGCGAACAGGTCCGCGAGTCGCGGTCAGGTGGAGTCGCGTGGTCGGCAGGACACGACGTCGTCTATGGACGGTGCCGCGAGCCCGCCGGATGGGGGCGTCACCGCTCCCGCCGCAGGCGCGAGTGCGAGCGGTGGGCCGTCGACGGATGGTGCGGCGCTGCCGACGCGCCGTCGAGCGCGGCGGAGATCGCCTGGGGTGCGTCAGGCCGCGGCGGTGCTGATGGCGGGCAAGCTCGAGGTGATGCTGCGCGACGCGCAGGACGGTCTCAGCGTCGCGGAGCTTGTGAAGAGCGCGAACGCACGTGCAAGTCAGGTGGGGGCGTTGCTGCGCGAGTTAGAGAAATCGGGGCAGGTTCGCCGGGTCGGGACGGGTCGTGGGACGCGTTGGCGGTTGATCACAGACGAGGAGCGGGTCGCTGAGCGAGCCGCCGAGCTGGAGCAGCGCGCCACCAGCACCGTCTAGCTCTTCCAGTCGTCTTGGCTCGTTGCCGGGTGCGACCGGGCGATGTCTCGTCGACTCCCCGGTGCGGTGCTAGCGCTGCGCCGGGCGTGAGGTTGCGGAGGTGGCACGGCCGGGTCGGCGGACTGGTGGTGTGGGACGAGCGATCTGCTGACGGTCCGCTTCGAGCTCGATGATCCGCCGCAGCTGCGCGAGCCGGTCGAGGTCCTGGGGTCGGTGCAGCGCGGAGGCCATCCGTGCGAGATCGCCAACCGACGCGACCAGCGGCTGCACCCCGTGACCGAGGTGCTCCTTGGTCGCGGCGCGTCGCAGGTCGACGTACCCCTTCGGCGCGCCAGTCGGGGAACCCACGATCCGCAAGGAGCCCGCGGGCGTCAACAGGGAAATCACACCGTTGGCGCCCACCGCCGCGTCGGTCAGCTCCGGCTGATCGCCGTCGACGGACGCCGCGCCGAGCTCTTCCGCGGCTAGACCGAGCCGCTCGAGGTTGCGTGCACCGAACGATGGGCAAATGTCGACGCTGGTCGTCGTGATGTCAGCGCCGCGAATCACCTGCGCCAACCCACCAATCAACACACAGTCCACACCGTTCCGCTCGAGCGCGGCGAGGATCGCACGCGGATCGAACTGCTCACGCCGACGCGGCATCAGCGTCGCACGCCTGAGGAGAGCTGGTCGAGCATCCGGTCGACGCGTCGCTCGGGCGAGAGCTGCTGCACCTCGGACAGCACCTCCAACGCACCCTGGGCCGACGGCGTCAACTCCAGCGACAAATCGAACCCGCAGGCACGCACGAGATCGCTGAGCGTGTCGACGCTCGGCGCGACCGCGCCTGCCTCGTAGCGGGCGATCTGCACCCGGTCCTTGCCGCTCCGCTCAGCCAAAGCGGCCTGGCTGAGATCCGCGCGCAGCCGCGCTTCGCGCAGCACCATCGCGCTCTTGACCACATCCGATCGCATAACCGAATACTAGCTGTCTATGGTCCGTTATGCCATCAGATGTGTGATCTGCTACAGTAGTTGGATCATGCTCGTACAGCGGCTCACGGGTGATCCAGTCGATGAGCACGCGATCGAGCTGATCGCGGAGCGCGTGATCGAGGCGCTCCGCTGCGACCTCAAGGCGATCGCTGGCGAGCTGGCGACACCGGCCACCCCGGATGATCAGTTGACGGTCGAGCAGGTCGCCGGCCGGCTCGGCGTGGCGCGCTCGACGGTGTACGCGCATTGGCGGGAGTGGGGGGGCTACAAGCTCGGCGCCGGTCCCAAGGCACGGATTCGGTTTGACAGCTCCGCGCTGCCGGTAGTGGCACCAGCTCGCAAGCCGCCTCGATCCGGGCCCGAGCTGGAGCGGGTGGGCAGGCGTCCGCGCGGACGGCGTCCGCGCCGGAAGCTGTTGGTGCCGGCGCCGCGTCTTTCCGGCCCGCTCGACGAGGTTGCTTGAGTCATGGCGCGGCCGGCAAAGGTCCAGATCACGCGCAACCGCCGCACGGACGGGAGCACCACCTACGGGCTGCGAGTGCGGACCGGCGGCGCGGACGAGTCGGTGCCGCTCGGCAACAGCGCCGAGGGATGGGACGAGGTCAGAGTCGAGGCGGCCCGCAGACAGCTTCTGGCGAAGCTCGAGCTCGGGCAATGGGCGCCAAGCCCACACGATGGTGCCGTTCGCGGACAGAACCGCGATGAGGAGGAGCCTCTGTTTGTGGAGCTCGCGACCGACTGGCTGCGCCGTCGGAAGCTGAACCCCGAGCTCAGCGACACGACGACCGACCGCGACAAGTCTCAGCTGGAGCGCTACCTGATTCCGTTCTTCGGGGAGCTGCGGCCCTCCGAGATCACCACAACAAAGATCAGGGACTACCGCGACCAGCTCCATACGGAGAACGACCAGATCCGTAGGGCGGCCAAAGCGGGCACGCCCCTCCGAGATGCGCAAACCGCCCGGTCGCTGCGGCCGCTGTCGAACGTGTCGATCAACGTGACGCTGCGGATGCTCGCGCAGATCCTCGACGACGCCGAAGACGACCACTGGGTGGATCGCAACGTGGCACGCGGACGTCGCGTCCGCGAACCAACGAAACGCCGCCGCAACCGCGGCGCCCTGGACGTCGACGAGTTCCTGGTGCTGCTCGAAGCCGCCGAGCAGCTCGACAACCGCCACCGCCCCCGCAGCGTTGACCGCGCCAATTACATCCGCCTCCTGCGTGACCAGTTGCGGCTGCCATGGAAGACAATCGCGAAACGGGTCGGCGTCGCACCGACGACAGCGATCTACCTGTACGGAATCCACGAGCACGAGGGTGAGCCGACGTGCGGTCCGCGGCGTGCGATCATCGCCACCCTCGGACTCGCCGGCCCACGTGTCGGCGAGCTGTGCGCGCTAGCCAACCAGGACATCAACCTCGCCAAAGCCAGGTTCGAGATTCGCGACTCAAAGACCGACGCCGGGGTCCGCACGGTCGACATCCACCCACGGCTGCTCGACGAGCTCACCCTCTACCGCGCGAGCCGCCCGAACGCGAAGATGGACGCGCCAGCGTTCCCCACCCGGCAAGACGCCAGGCAGAGCCGGCAGAACATCCTCAAGCACACCATCGCTCCGACCCTGGAGCGAGCCAACGAGCTGCGCGCCGGCCGGGACGAGCCGCCGATCCTTATCCACGTCACCCCGCACACATTCCGGCGCACCTACATCACCTTCATGGTCGCCGCCGGCTACG
>JASHQV010000259.1 GCA_030038955.1 Solirubrobacteraceae bacterium | reverse complement strand
CCTCGGCCTCCCGCAGCGCAATCGCCTCCCCGGCGGTCGCCACCGCCAGGCGCGCGGCACCGGCGCCGAGCGCGGCGTGCGCGACCGCGGCCGCCCCGTGGCCGTAGCCGTCTGCCTTGACGACCGCGCACAGAGCAGTGTTGCCGGACAGCCGCGCACGAAGGGACGCGACGTTGCGCTCAATCGCGGCGAGGTTCACCTCGGCGAGGGCTCGGAGCGGCATCGGCGCCTCAGGATCCGGACGGCGGCAGCGCCGACGGCAGCAGGGTCGACGGCTGCAGGGCCGCCGGCAGCAGCTCGATCACGTCGCTGGCGATCACGCCGTCGGGCCCGATCCTGCTGGCCGCCAGCCGGCCCGCCGTCGCGTGGACGAACACGCCAGCGCAGGCGGCGTCGAACGCGGGCATGCGCTTGGCCAGCAGAGCGGCGATCACGCCGGAAAGCACGTCACCGGTGCCGGCCGTTGCCAGCGCCGAGGCTCCTCCCGGGTTCACCGCGACCCTCCCATCGGGCTCGGCCACGAGCGTGTCATCTCCCTTCAGCACCACGATCGAGCCGGCAGCAGCGGCCGCCTCCCTGGCCCGGCGCAGGCGCTGCCGGGCGACGTCGTCGCTGTCGATCTCCAGCAGCCGCGCCAGCTCGCCCGCGTGCGGCGTCAGCACCGCCAGCGCGGAGCGCCAACGCAGGTCCCGCAGGTGGCCGCCGGCGTGCGCGTTCAGACCGTCCGCGTCGAGCACCAGCGGCACCTCGGCCTGCCGTGCCACCTCGCGGGCGAAGCGCAGCGAGTCCGGCGCCCTCCCGAGGCCGGGACCGACGACCAGTGCCTGCACGCGGCCGGCGCGCTCGAGCACCACACGGGCGGCCTCGGGGGCGAGCGCCCGCTCGCGCTCGGGAAGCTCGACCTGCATCACCTCCAGCAGCTTCACCGCCAGCACGCCCGCGAGCGAGGCGGGCACCGCCACCGTCACGTAGCCGGCGCCAGCTCTGGCCGCAGCCATCGCGGCCATCGCCGGCGCCCCCGTCAGTCCCGGCGAGCCGCCGGCGACCAGCACGCTTCCGGCGCTGAACTTGGTCGACTCGGCCGCGCGCCGCGGGATCGCCGCCAGCACCGCTTCGGTCACCAGCCCGACGTCGGCGTGCCCGGGCCGCCCGTCTGCGGGAATCCCGATGTCGATCACGGTCACCTCGCCCGCGAGCTGCTTGCCGGGGCGGATCCACAGTCCCGGCTTGGCGGCGTTGAACGTCACGGTCTGCTCGGCCCGCACCGCCTCGCCGAGCACCTCGCCGGTGGAGGCGTCGACGCCGCTCGGGACGTCGCAGGCGACCACCTGGGCGCCGGCGGCCCGCGCCGCGTTGATCGCGGCGATCCCGCTGCGCGCCGGGTCGCGCGGCTCGCCGGAGAAGCCGGTCCCGAGGAGCGCGTCGACGATCACTGCGACGCCGCGCAAGCGCTCGCCCGCAAACGTCTCCGGCGCGGCTCCCGGCAGCCGCTCGAGGTTCGCCCGCGCATCGCCACGGAGCTCGCCGGGATCGCCGAGCAGCAGCACGCGAACGTCGCGGTCCGGCGCGTTCAGTCGCATCAGCCGGGCCGCGACCAGGCCGTCGCCGCCGTTGTTCCCCTTCCCGCACACGACCGCCACCGGCCCGTCCGGGGATCGCGCCTCGCAAGCACGCGCGAGCCCGGTGCCCGCCCGCTCCATCAACTCGCCGCCGGGGATCCCGCGCGTGTTCGTGGCCCACGTGTCCAGCGCACGCTGCTGCTCGGCGCCGGGCAGCGGCTGTAGCCAGGCCGGAAGCGGATCGGGGCTCATCGCAGCAGCGCGACCGCGCCCGCCGACGTGTCCGTGTGGCTGAGCGAGACCGCGACGTCGACGCCGAGCTGCGCGGCGCGCGCCGCGGCGGCACCGGTGAGACGCACGCCAGGGACGCCGCCGGCCATGCTGACCACCTCGATCTCCCGGAAGTTGAGGCCATCCAAGCTCAGCGCCTTGGCCACCGCCTCCTTCGCGCAGAAGCGAGCCGCCAGATGCTGACCGGGCCTCGCCCGGCCGGCGGCGTAGGCCAGCTCGCGCTCGGTGAAGAGCCGCTCGGCCAGCCGCGGCCGGCGCTCCAGCGCCCGCTCGAGGCGGGCGATCTCCAGCAGGTCGAGCCCAACCGATCCCGGCGATCGCGTGACTCCGCCCTGACCGGCCGCTGGCGGTGTGCCACCCTCACCGGCCGCTGGCGGTGTGCCGCCCTCACCGGCCGCTGGCGGTGTGCCACCCTCACCGGCCGGCGGCGGCACTGCAGCCTCACCGTCTTCGGGCGGCGGCGTCACTCCACCGTGACCGTCTTCGCCAGGTTGCGCGGCTGGTCGACGTTGAGCCCGCGCAGACGGGCGATGTGGTAGGCCAGCAGCTGCAGCGGGATGACCGCCAGAAGCGGCGCCAGCATCCAGTCGGTGCGGGGGATCGAGATCACCTCGTCGGCGTGCTCGGTGATCTCCTGATCGCCGCTGGTGGCAACCGCGATCACCCGCGCACCCCGCACTCTCACCTCCTGCATGTTCGAGATCACCTTGTCGCGGACGGGAGACTCGTTGGCGACGACGACCACCGGCGTGTTCTCGTCGAGCAGCGCGATCGGCCCGTGCTTCATCTCTCCGGCCGGATACGCATCGGTGGCGATGTAGGAGATCTCCTTGAGCTTCAGCGCGCCTTCGAGCGCGACCGGAAGCCCCACATGGCGCCCCAGGTAGAGGAAGAACGGAGCCCGATAGTGGGCGCGGGCGATCGCCTCGATCCCGGACGTGTCGCCCTCGAGCATCGCCGCGATCATCCGTGGCAGGCGCTTCACGTCAGAGATGATCGGCTTCAGCTCGGCGCGGTCCATCACGCCTCTGACCTCGGCCAGGCGCAGCGCGATCAGGTACATGGCGGTGATCTGGCTGACGAACGTCTTCGTCGCCGCCACGCAGATCTCGAGCCCGGCGCGGGTGTAGAGGACGCCGTCGGCCTCACGCGTGGCCTGCGCCCCCATCACGTTGGTGACGGCCAGCACGCGGGCACCGCGTTCACGGGCAGTGCGCATCGCCACGATCGTGTCGAGCGTCTCCCCGGACTGGGAGATCCCGATCACGAGATCATCGGGACCGACCACCGGATCGCGATAGCGGTACTCGGAGGCGACATCGACCTCCACCGGCACCCGCGCCCATCCCTCGATCGCGTAGCGGCCGATCAGGCCGGCGTGATACGCGGTCCCGCAGGCGACGATCACGATCCGCTGCAGGCGGCGGAGGAACGCGTCATCGATCGGGCCGAGATCGCCGAGGTCGATTCCCCAGCCGCGCGCCGCGCGCTCCCCGATCGTCTCCGCCACCGCGCCGGCCTGCTCGTGGATCTCCTTGAGCATGAACGTCTCGTAGCCATGCTTCTCGGCGGCGCCGGCATCCCAGTCGATCTCGACGATCTCGTGCTCGACGGGATCGCCGTTCGGGGTGAAGAACTCGACATCGTCGGGACGCAGCGCGACGATCTCGTCGTCGGCCATGTACTGGACCTGGTGCGTCTCGCTGAGGAACGCCGGGATCGCCGAGGCGATGAACTGCTCCCCGTCGCCGCGCCCGACGATCAGCGGGCACTCACGCCGCGCGCCGACCAGCACGCCCGGCTCCCGCGCGCTCATCGCCACGAACGCGTAATGCCCGCGCAGCTCACCGTAGGCGGCCCGCACGGCGTCGACGAGGTCGCCATCGTAGAGGTGGGCGACGAGATGGGCGATCACCTCCGCGTCGGTCTCCGAGGTGAACACCGCTCCCTCCTCGACCAGGCGCGCCTTCAGCGCGATGTAGTTCTCGACGATCCCGTTGACGACGATGTGCACGCTGTCGGTCGTGTCGAAGTGGGGATGTGCGTTCTCCTCGGTGACGCGGCCATGGGTCGCCCACCGCGTGTGTCCGATGCCGGTCTCCGGCTGCGGACGCTCGGCCACCGCGACCGCTCCCCCCTCACCGGCGGGCGGTTGCCGCCTGTCGATCGCCGAGCGCAGCGCCGCGAGGTTGCCGACCGCGCGGACGGCATCGATCCGCGTGCCATTCAGCACCGAGATGCCGGCGCTGTCGTAGCCGCGGTACTCGAGCTTCTCGAGCCCCGCGAGCAGCAGCGGACGCACCTTTCTTGGCCCTACGTAGCCGACGATGCCGCACATGGGAAATGGCTCCTGTTCCGAATCGGTCGAGTCGCAACGGCGACCCGCGCCCGCCCCACCTGCCGGCGAACGAAAAACGGAGTTTACCCCTGCGATCGAAGCGAAAACTAGCGCCGCGATCCCAGCCGAGTTACCCGCGAGCGGCGGCAGGCCACTCAGCGTTGCAGCGCGGCCTCGACGAGCCGGGTCAGCTCGGCGCAGATCCGCTCGGTCTCGGCGAGCTCGGGCGCCTCCACCATCACCCGGATCAGCGGCTCGGTTCCAGACGCCCGCACGAGCACGCGACCCCGCCCGCTGAGGCTCGCCGCGGCCCGGTCGACTGCGTCCTTGACCGCCGGCTCGTCGATCGCCTCCTGCAGCTGATCACGGCTGGCCGCGCGGATGTTGACGAGTCGCTGGGGGAGCTTGCGCATCGCGTCGCGCTCACGCAGATCCCGGCCGCCGAGCGCCTCCAGCGCCAGCAGCGCGCTGGCGATCCCGTCGCCCGAGGGCCCGAAGCCAAGCTCGATGATGTGGCCCGACTGCTCGCCGCCGAGCGCCCAGCCGCGGCGCCGCAGCTCATCGAGCACGTAACGATCGCCGACCGCCGTCGTTGCGACCTCGATGCCGGCCGCTTGCATCGCGGTGTGAAACCCGTAGTTGGTCATCACGGTGACGGCGACGCCGCGGCCCGGCAGCCGGTCCTGCCGGCTCAGGTGAATCGCCGCCAGCGCGATCAACTCGTCCCCGTCGACCACGGTCGCACCCCGGTCGACGGCGAGCACGCGATCGCCGTCGCCGTCGAACGCGAAGCCGATGTCGTAGTCGCCGTCACGGACCGTCTCCAGGATCAGCTGCAGATGGGTCGAGCCACAGGCGTCGTTGATGTTGCGCCCGTCGGGCTGGTCGGACAGCACCCTCACGTCGGCTCCGAGTCGCCTGAAGATCTCCGGTGCCACCCGGTAGGTTGCACCGTTGGCGCAGTCGAGCAGCAGGCGGCGGCCGGACAGGTCCAGGTCGGCGAAGCGGAGCCGCAGCGCCTCCAGATAGTCCTCGACCGGATCGGGTAGCGGACGCACGCGCCCGATCCGCTGCGGCGGCGACCATGGCCGCTCCAGCTCCTGCTCGATCGCGTGCTCGCTGTCGTCGTCGAGCTTGAAGCCGTCAGCCGCGAACAGCTTGATGCCGTTGTCCTCGTAGGGGTTGTGGGAGGCCGAGATGACCGCCGCCATGTCGAATCCGTGCTTGCGCACCAGCAGCGGCGCCGCCGGGGTCGGCAGGATGCCGCCAAGCAGCGCGTCGCCGCCGGCCGCCGTCACCCCGGCGGCGATCGCACAGGACAGCATCCCGCCGGACTCGCGAGTGTCCTGGACGATCAGCACCTGGGGCCGCGTGACGCCCCCGCGGACGACGGCCGCCCGCGCCAGCCGCAACGCCAGCTCGGCGCTGAGAAAGTGTCCGGCGCGGCCGCGGACACCGTCCGTGCCAAACAGCTGTCGGGGCAAGGTTCGCTAGCGGGGCGAGATGGACTGGGGCGAAGTGGACGCCGCTACCGCTTCGAGAACTGCGGACGCTTGCGGGCCTTCTTGAGGCCGGCCTTCTTGCGCTCCTTGACCCGAGGATCCCGGGTCAGGAAGCCGCGCCGCTTGAGCTCGGCGCGCAGATGCGGATCGGCGACGAGCAGCGCCCGAGAGACGCCGTGGCGCAGCGCACCGGCCTGCGACGAGACACCGCCGCCGTGCATCCGAGCGACGACGTCCATGCGCGACTCGTAGCCGACGGTCTCGAGCGGCTGACGGATCATCCGCTGCAGCGTCTCGCGGGGAAAGAACTCCTCCAGCGTCCTGCCGTTGATCGAGTACGCACCGGTGCCGGGCTTGAGGATCACCCGCGCGACCGCCGTCTTGCGCTTGCCGGTGGCCGTGTAGCGGGCGCCCGCGGCGAGGTCGATGGCGGCGTCGGCGATCGGCTGCGCCTCCTCCTCGGCGTCCGCCTCGGAGGCGCGGCGCGCAGCCTCCTCCGCCTCGGCCTCGGCGGCGGCGCGCGCCTCCGCGTCCATGAACTCGTCGCCCTCGGGGACGATGTCGGGGATCAGGTCGGCACCGGGGATCACCGGCTTCTCACGCGGCTTGAGATCCTCCTCCGGCTGCCGCGCGGCAGGCGCTTCGCTCGCCGCAGCCGCAGACACCTCAGCTTCCGCCGACGCAGTCTCGGCTTTCTCTATGGCGTCCTGCGTGGACGTCTCTTCAGAGGCATTCGAGGCCGTTGCCTCTGAGGAGACGTCCACGCTGGGCGCCTCCCCTTCGCTCGCAGCTTGGGCCCCCTCACTCGCGGCTTCAGCCGCAGCTACCGGCTCGGGCGCATCGGGAGCGCCCGCTTCAGCGCTCTCCCCCGGGGCGTCCTGCGCGGACGTCTCTTCAGAGGCATTCGAGGCCGTTGCCTCTGAAGAGACGTCTCCGCTGGACGCCTCTTCCCGATCCCTCTGCTCGTCTGACGGCTCTTCACTCACGTCTCGATCTCCATCGGTTGCGGCTGCTGGGCCGCGTGCGGATGGTCGGGCCCAGCGTAGATCTTTAGCTTGGTCAGTTGCTTGCGAGCCAGCCGGTTGCGCGGCAGCATCCCCTTGACCGCGATCCGCAGGACCTCCTCGGGCCGGCGCTCGAGCATCTCCTTGAGCGTGCGCGACTTGAGGCCTCCCGGATATCCGGAATGCCGGTAGTAGAGCTTGTCGGAGCGCTTGTTGCCGGTCACCGCGATCTTCTCGGCGTTGACAACGACCACGAAGTCGCCGGTGTCGACGTGTGGCGTGTAGGTCGGCTTGCGCTTGCCGCGCAGCGCGTCCGCGATCTGCGTGGCGAGGCGCCCAAGCGTCTGCCCCGTCGCGTCGACGAGCAGCCAGTTGCGCTCGCGGGTGGCTGGAGTGGCTACGTAGGTCTTCATGGCACGCGTAAGCCACGCAGCGGGATGGTCGGGCTCAGCCTAAAAGCGAGGCAGGATGCCGAGTAGACCGAAAGCCCGAGTGGCGCGGCTCGCGCCCATGATAGGCGATCGAGTCGGCCACGGACGATCGGCCGTAGCGGGATCTGGCCAGCGACGGGCGATCGGGCGGCAGCGCGTAGGCTGCCGGAGATGAAGGCGCCGACCCTGATCCTGAGGCTTCCGGTGCCGGCCCGGCGCCTCGCCTATCGCCTCGGCTACGAGGCCCTGCAGGCGGTCTGGCTGATCACCCGTCCGCGGCTCGAAGGCGTCAAGTGCGTAATCGCCGACGCGGACCGGATCCTGCTCGTGCGCCACAGCTACGGGCGCCGCTGGTGGGATCTGCCCGGAGGAACGCTGGATCGCGGCGAGCCCCCCCACAGGGCGGCTCGCCGCGAGATGCACGAGGAGCTCGGACTCGACGGCGTCGAGTGGGAGCCGCTCGGCCAGGTCGTGATCACAGGTCGCCGTCACACCGACCTGCTCAGCTGCTTCGGCGCCGAGCTGCACGACCCCGTGCTGGAGCTTGATCACGGCGAGCTGCTGGAGGCCCGGTGGTTCGGCAAGGGGCAGCTGCCGTCCGACCGGGCGCCGCAAGTGACGGCGATCCTCGGGCACGTGGCGGCGCTCCTCGCGCAGGTGCCGCCGCCCGGCAGCGACTAGCGCGCCTCCCGCAGGTGCCGCCGCCCGGCAGCGACTAGCGCGCCTCCCGGCATGTACCTGTGGATGGAAATGTGTCTATAGACCCATTTCCATCCATCGATCTCAGCTCAGAACACCGTCCCGCGCCCCAAACCCTCGACCGTCCCGCGCGCCAAACCCTCGACCGTCCCGCGCGCCAACGCCGCCCGCTTCTGCTACTCCCACTCGATCGTGCCCGGGGGCTTGCTGGTGATGTCCAGCACGACGCGCCCGACCGGCCGGATCTCGTTGATCATCCGGCTGGCGATCTGCTCCAGCAGGTCGTAGGGCAGCCGCGCCCAGTCGGCGGTCATCGCATCGTCGCTGGTGACCGCACGGATCACGATCACGTTGCCGTACGTGCGCGTGTCACCCTGGACGCCGACCGTGCGGATGTCGGGGAGCACGCAGAACGACTGCCACAGCTCGCGGTACAGACCGGCCTTGCGAATCTCGTCCTGAAGGATCGAGTCGGCCTCGCGCAGGATGTCGAGCCGCTCGCGCGTGGCCTCGCCGCCGACGATCCGGATCGCCAGGCCCGGGCCCGGGAACGGCTGGCGCCAGACGAGGCGCTCGGGCAGTCCCAGCTCGGCGCCGACCGCGCGCACCTC
>JASHQV010000258.1 GCA_030038955.1 Solirubrobacteraceae bacterium | reverse complement strand
GAGGGTGGACGCTCGCAGTTCGGCGCGGTCCTGTACCGCACCAGCGACCTGTTCCTGCGCCTGTTCGGACTGGGCTCGCTGGACGAGCTGCCGGCGCCGAGCGAGTTCGATCCGTCGCCGGAGCTGGAGGAGGAGCTGCGCGAGCGGCTGCTGCGCGCGGGAGAGGCGCGAGCCGGCCAGGCGCGTCCAGACGCCGCCAACAACGGGAGCTAGTTCTCCTACGAACCCCTCAGGCGGCGCGAGCGGCCAGCTGGCCGCAGGCAGCGTCGATCTCCCGCCCGCGGGTGAGCCGGATGCTGACGTCGAGGCCGTGGCGCTCAAGCTCATCGCGGAACGCCGCGGTCGCCTTCGGGCTGGAGCCTCGATACGGCGAGTCGGTGGGGTTGTAGGGGATCAGGTTGACCTTGAAGATGTGGGGATCGAGCGCGTCTGCCAGCTGCCGCGCCTGGGCGCTCGAGTCGTTGATCCCGGCCAGCATCACGTACTCGACGAACACCTTGCGGCGCTTGCGCTCGTAGTGGCGCCGGCAGGCATCGAGTACCGCGGGCAGCGGATAGCGCCGGTTGACCGGCATCAGCTCGCTGCGCAACGACTGCTCGGCGGCGTGCAACGACAGCGCCAGCCGGATCGGTCGACGGTCGGCGGCGAGCCGCTCGATCCCGGGGATCCAGCCGATCGTAGAGATCGCCGTGCGGCGGTAGGTGATGCCGAGGCCGGGCAGCCGGGCGCACGCCGCCAGCACGTTGTCGAGGTTCATCAGCGGCTCGCCCATGCCCATGAACACGGCGTGATCGACTGCGGAGATCCGCCGGAAGTGCAGCGCCTGGTCGAGGATCTCCGAGGCGGTCAGGTTGCGTCCGAAGCGCATCGAGCCGGTGGCGCAGAACGTGCACGTGAGCGGGCATCCCGACTGCGAGGACAGGCACAGTGAGCGGCGGCGATCGCGATACCGCATCAACACCGCCTCCACCGGCCGCCCGTCCGCCGTGCGCAGCAGCGCCTTGACGGTTCCGTCGCGGGCGGTCGTCTCGCGCTCGACCGTGAGCGTGGAGAACGGCACGATTCGCGCGAGCGCCTCACGCAGGGCGCGGGGCAGGTCCGTCATCTGCTCGTACGAGCTCGCGCCCTGGGCGGTCCAGCGCCAGATCTGCTCGAGTCGGTAGGCGGGCTCGTCCAGCTCGCTCAGGGTGCTGCCGAGGCGCTCGAGGTCCATGCACCTATGGTGGCAGCCACTCGCCAGCTCCACCGCCTGATCTCCTGACGCTGCCTAGTTCTGCGACGGACCCTGAGCGGTACGCTCGCCGCACCGTGCGCCTGGCCAAGTACCTCGCCTCCGCCGGAGTCGCCTCGCGCCGTGCCGCTGAGGAGATCGTCCGCAGCGGCCGCGTCAGCGTCGACGGGGCCCCGGTGGCCGATCCGGCCCGCGACGTCGAGCCCGGCGTCGACGCGATCGAGGTGGACGGCCGCCCGCTCGCGCCGCTGCCCGAACGAGTCGTCTACCTCGTCAACAAGCCGCCCGGCGTGGTCTCGACCGCGAGCGATCCGTGGGGACGTCCGACGATCGTCTCGCTCGTTCCCGAGGCGCGGCGTCTATATCCGGTCGGCCGCCTCGACATCGACGCGGGCGGCCTGATCCTGCTGACCAACGACGGCGCGCTGGCGCAGCGCCTGACGCACCCGAGCTATCAGGTCGACAAGAGCTACCGCGTGCGCGTCGCCCGTCCGCCGGTGCGCGAGGCCGCCCTACGCACGCTGCGCGCAGGCGTTCAGCTCGACGACGGGTTGACTGCGCCGGCGCGGGTCACGCGCCTCGCCCCAGACCGGCTCGAGCTGGTCCTCCACGAGGGCCGCAAGCGCCAGGTCAAGCGCATGTGCGAGGCGGTTGGCCATCCAGTGCTGGCGCTCGAGCGGGTCCGGCTCGGACCGCTGATGCTCGGAGAGCTGCCGTCCGGCGCGCACCGGCGGCTCAGCGAGCTCGAGATCGACCGTCTCAGGAGCGCTGGACGAGCAGGTCGTCGTGGCGGAGCTCGGTCGCCCAAAGCGCCTGTGAGACCTCGGCCGCGCTGAGCGCGCGTGGACCGTTCGGCTGCATCCGGAGGATCGTGAACTGCTCCACCTGGCGGCGCCAGACGACATGGAAGCCGGGGATCGCGTAGGTCGGCTGCATCTGCGAGGGGATCAGGTTGCAGGCGGCGCCCCACCAACACAGCGGCTGCTGCGGTGAGCGGATTGAGATCACGTCGAGCTGGGTGACGTTGTGAGCGGTCACGCCGGCGCCACGCATGAACGCGAGGTGCGGCATGTACAGCGACAGCGGCAGCAGCGTCCGGTAGTGCTGGATCAGCAGGACGCGGTCGTCGCCGGCGGCCGGCGGGCTGCCGAGGGCGCTCGCGACGGGGCGCCAGTTGGGCCGCTGCAGGTTGTAGTCGGCGTCGACCCCGATCGCCGCCGCCAGGCCGATCCCGCACAGCCCGGTGGCGACGGCGATCCGTACGCGGCTGGGCGCCACGGTGAGCCCGCCGGCCACGGCGATCGCGGCCGGCAGCCACAGAACGATGATGTTGCGGGTGATCAGGAAGTCGCTGCCGGCGGCAGCCAGCAGCAGCGTGATCACGAACCCCGCGATCGCGAGGCCGGCTGCCAGCAGCGCGCCCCGGCGCTCCGCCGCGACCGGGCGGTGACCGACCAGGAGGTAGGCGAGCGCGACCAGCGCCAGCGCGATCGCGACGAACTTCAGCGGCTTGCGGGCCGGAGCGCCGGTGCCGAGCAGGAACTGGGGGATCACCTGCGCAATCCGCAATCCGAACGGGGAGTGGGCGATCCAGCTGTCGCGGCCGGTGGCGTTCTCGCTCACGGCGAGCGGGATCAGCGCCGCGCCGCACGCCAGCGCCAGCCCGACCGCCACCTGCACGCGTCGCAGCCGGCCGTGCTCCCACAGCAGCCATGCCGCCTCGGGGACGACGATCATCGCCGCGTAGTAGTGCGTCACCAGCGACAGGGCGCAGGCGATCACCCAAACGGTCAGCGCCCGCGGCGTGGGGTCGGCGCGGGCGTAGGCGAACGCCAGCAGCGCCACCGAGGTCAGCAACACGAGCAGCTCGTACGAGCGGGCCTCCTGCGAGTACCAGATCAGAAGGCCGCTGCATGCGGTCAGTGCGGCGGCGATCACGCCCGCCCGCTGGGCGGGCGTGATCGCCGCCGCACGCCACGCACCGATCGCCCTCCGCGAGCGCGGGCCGGCCGTGATCAGCCCCGCGCCGCCGATCGCGCTCGCCCCGGGCCTCACCCGGGAGCCACCGGACCATCCCGACACGAGCTTGACCGTCGCCGCGTAGGCGACGGGCACGGTCAGCACCCCGGCCAGCGCCGACAGCGACCGTAGCCCCGCCTCGTGGTCGCCGAAGATTCGCACCCACACCCAGGCGACGCAGTAGTAGAACGGCGGCGTCGACTCGCTCTGCGGGATCAGCCCGAGCATCACGCCGGGAGAGCGACTGACCAGCAGCGCCGTGTTGCCCTCGTCGAACCAGAAGCCCTGGTGCCCGATGTAGAAGAAGCGGATCGCCGCCGCCAGCGCGGTCAGACCGGCGACCGCCCACACGGCGGACGCCCGCGTCCGCGGCAGCGCCGATCCCCGGTGACGGCCGGCGGCGCCGCGCGCGATCGTGGAGGCGCTCACGAGACCGAGGATGCCAGCCGTGTCGGCGAGGGGCTCACGCCAAGCAGGATGCCATCCGCACGCGCCGGCTGACTCTCGGCGCCAGCCGGGTATCGTCGTGCTTGTTCATCTCCTAACACTTTTCCGGCCGCCGCACGGGAAACAATTTTCCTGTACGCATCCGCATGCGAATGGCACGTCGAGCGACAGCCTCAGATGGCTCACTGGCACTTCCCGGAGTGAGCGGCGGGCTGCCGCTGGCGGAGCGCCTGCAGGCTCCATGGTGGCGGCTGCAGGCGCTCGCTCCGGGCGAGCTCAGCGCTCGCTGGGGGATCGCCGGGCTGGCGATGCTGGTCGCCGGGGTCGTGTGGGTGACGGCGTTCTCGACCGCCGGCCAGTCGATCCTCGTGCCGCGCAGCCCGTACGCCTTCCCCGGCTGGGAGGCGGGGCCGCTGGGCTGGGTATTCGGGCATCCATCGCTGTCCGCCACGACGATGATGTACGCGTACAGCGGCCTGATGGTGCTGATGCTGCTCGCCTACGCGCTGACGCTACTGGCGGCGCGATCGCTGTCGCTGCGGATGATCGCCGGGGCGGTGGTGGCGATCAACCTGATCCTGCTGCTCGGCCCGCCGCTGCAGCTGACCGATCTGTTCAACTACCTGGGCTACGCGCGGCTCGGCGCGCTGCACGGGCTCAACCCGTACAGCAACGTGATCAACGCCGAGAGCTTCGACCCGGTGTACCGGTTCACCAGCTGGCACAACCTGCCGAGTCCGTACGGGCCGCTGTTCACCGCGCTCACATATCCGCTTGCGTTCGTGTCGCTGCCGCTCGCCTACTGGGTCGTGAAGCTGGCGACGGTCGCCGCCAGCCTCGGCTTCCTGTGGATCGTGTACCGGTGCGCCCGCCTGCTGGAGCTCGATCCGCGCCCCGCGCTCGTGCTGATCGCCGCGAATCCGATCTACGTGTTCTATGCGGTTGGCGCCTTCCACAACGACTTCTTCATGCTGCTGCCGGCGACCGCCGCGATCATGCTGTTGCTGTCGGGCCGCGACCGCATGGCGGGGGCGGTGCTGATGCTGGCGGTGGCGGTCAAGCTCACCGCCGTGCTGCTGCTGCCGTTCCTGCTGATCGCGGCGCGCCCGCCGCAGCGGCGGCTGCGGGTGCTGAGCGGGGTCGCGCTCGCCGCGATCCCGCTGGCCGCACTCAGCCTCGCCCTGTTCGGCCTGGCGCTCCCCAACCTGTCCGAGCAGAGCTCGGTCGTGACCGGCTACAGCATCCCCAACCTGATCGGCCTCGTGGCCGGGCTCGGCGGTCGCACGCCTGGCCTGATGCGACTGATCGACGTACTTGCGGCGCTGGTCGTCCTCTGGCAGCTGCGCCGCCGCGACTGGCTGGCCGGCGCCGGGTGGGCGACGATCGCGCTGATCGCCAGCACCTCGTGGCTGATGCCCTGGTACGTCGTCTGGGCGCTGCCGCTGGCGGCGCTCGCCCGTAGCGTCTGGCTGCGCCGGACCACGCTGGTGCTCACCGCCTTCCTGGTGATCACGTTCATGCCGGCGTTCGGCTCGGTGCTCGGCGCGTGGGGGATAAACCCGATGTGGACATCGGTCGGCCAGGCGGCGAGCGCCTACCAGACGAAGCTCCAGCGTTAGACAGGCAGGATGCGACCTCGGTCGCATCCTGCCTGTTAGGTTTCAACCTTCAATGCGTCGCGACATCCAAGCGGCGCCGTCGATGCGGGGCGTCGGCGTAGTCAACTCCACCGCTGTCGATCGCCCCGTATGCGAGCCAGTCGGCGTGCGGCTGCCGGCGGTCGGGCTCGAGCGACAGCGGGTCGGCTGGCGCCCGTCCTCGATGCGACTCGACCACGCCGAGCGCGCTCTGCTCGGCGCGTTCGCGTTGGTCTCGGTGTGGGTGCTCGGCCTCGATCTGTGGCAGGTGATCGTCAACGGCCGCGTGTGGACGGGGACCGACGGCTCGTACTCGACCGACCAGCTGCAGTACCTGGCGTGGATCGAGTCGGCTTCGCGGCACGTGCTGGTGGCCAACCTGTTCGTGCTCCACGGGACGCCCGCCGACTACTTCCAACCGGCGATCGCGATCTCGGGGATGCTGGTCGCGCTGGGCATGTCGCCGCCGCTCGCGCTGCTGCTGTGGAAGCCGGTGGCGGTGGTCGGCATGTTCTTCGCGGCGCGCGCCTACGCGCGCCGGGCACTGCCCGAGGAGGGACGCGGCGCGTGGCTGGCGGTGATCGCGCTGACGCTGTTCTACGGCTCGTTCACGGTCGTGTACGGCAGCTTCGGGGTGCTCGGCGACCTGTTCCCGGGGTTCCTCTCGTGGGGATATCCGTTCGCGCTGATGGCGTTGGCGGCCGCCGTGTTCGCGCTGGTCGGCCACGAGTCGGCTCGGCGCGCCGGGCGCGTCAGCTGGTGGCCGGGGGCGCTCGGAGCGCTGGCGAGCATCCTGCACCCCTGGCAGGGCGAGGTACTGGTGGTCACGCTGGTGCTGGCGGAGCTGAGCTCGGGCGGGCTGCGCGCGTCGCTCGGCGATCTGCGCTCGCCGCGACTGCGGCTGGCGGCCGTGTCGATCGGCGGCACGCTGGTGCCACTGCTGTACTACTTCGCGCTCGACAAGCTGGACATCTCCTGGGCGCTCGGGCGCACCGCCAGCAAGCACGCGCTGCCGGTCACCTCGATCGCGCTGGCGCTGGCACCGCTGGCCGCGGTTGCCGTGCTCGGCTACCGCGGTCCGGCCCGGAACTACCTCGTCCGCGCGGCGAGGATCTGGCCGCTGGCCGCCGTGCTGGTGTTCCTGCAGTCGGGGACCGGCGCCGGGGCGACGCCGCTGCACGCGTTCGGCGGGATCACGCTGCCGCTGTCGGTGCTGGCCGTCGACGGCTGCCTGCGTCTCGGTTGGCGCCGGCTTCGCCGCGGCCGTGCGCTCGCGGTCATGCTGATCCTGATCGGCACGGTGCCGGCCACCGCCTACGAGCTGAAGCTGGCAAAGGCGAATGCAAGCCCGACGCCGGGGAACCCCAACTTCATCACCAGGGATGAGCGCGAGGCGCTCAGCTTCCTGCGCCACGACCGCGCGCCCGGAGGCGTGCTGACTCGCTTCTACCTCGGTGTGGTGGTGCCGGGCCGCACCGGCCGGCACACGTACGTCGGCGACTGCATCTGGTCGGAGCCGGACTGCGGCGGCCGCGAGGCGCTCGCGCAGAGCCTGCTGCGAGGCGAGATGTCGCCTGCCGCCGCACAGCAGTTCGTCAGCTCGACCGGCGCCCGGTTCGTGCTCTCCGACTGCAAGGCGGACGCCAACCTGACGCGCACGCTGGGACCGCTGCTGGAGTCGGTGCACCGCTTCGGCTGCGCCACCGTATACGAGCTGAACTGAGGGGTCGCGAGCCCTCTGACACAATCCCGCGCGCATGCAACGACTGTTTGCGCTCAGAGGCGCGATCAGCGTCGAGCGTAACGACGCCGACGCGATCCTTACCGCCACCGACGAGCTGATCCGCGAGCTGATGGCGCGCAACCAGCTGACGCCCGAGGCGATGGTCAGCTGCATCTTCACGCTGACGGCCGATCTCGACGCCGAGTTTCCGGCGGTTGCGGCGAGGCGGCTGGGGCTCGATCGGGTGCCGCTGCTGTGCGCCCGGGAGGTGCCGGTTCCGGGCTCGCTGCCGCGGGTGATCCGCACGCTGGTGCACTACTACGCTGACACGGACCACCGTCCCCGCCACGTGTACCTCGGCGATGCACGCGTGCTCCGCTCCGACCTCGACTTCGCGCAGTAGCCTCCGTCGGGGGATGGCGATCGAGTACGCACAGCGGATCCGGCGGATCCCGACCTACCCTGTGGCCGCCGGCTACGACCTCGGCGCCGACGTCGCGATGCTCGCCGCCAACGAGTCGCACTGGCCGCCCGCCGCCGAGGTGGTGGAGGCCGCCGCGGCGGCGCTGCGCGGTGTCCATCGCTATCCAGACCCAGCCTACGCGCCGCTGCGGGAGGCGCTGTCGGCCCGCTACGGGATTCCGAGCTCCCGGATCGCGCTCGGCAACGGCTCCTGCGACATCCTCCTGGCCGCCGGCGAAGCGCTGCTGGAGCCGGGCGCCGAGGTCGTGTATGCGTGGCCGTCGTTCAGCGTCTACGCGCACCTGGCCGCAGCCTCCGGGGCCCGCGCGATCGAGGTGCCGCTGGACGGCGAGGACCGCCACGATCTCGCGGCGATCGCGGCCGAGGTGACGGTCGCCACCCGGCTGGTGCTGGTGTGCAACCCCAACAACCCGACCTCGACGTCGCTGCCGCTCGACGAGCTGGACGCGTTCCTGGCGGGCGTCCCGCAGCACGTGTGCGTGATCCTCGACGAGGCGTATTGCGAGTTCTCGCTGCGGCTCGGCGATCCCTACGCATCCCTGGGGCTGCTCGCCCGACATCCGAACGTGGTGCTGCTGCGTACGTTCTCGAAGGCGTACGGGCTCGCCGGCTTGCGTGCCGGCTACGCGCTTTGCGGCACCGACACGTTTCGCACCGCCGTCGACCAGCTGCGGCAGCCGTTCTACGTGAACGCCGCAGCCCAGGCGGCGGCGGTCGAGGCGCTGCGCCACCAGGACGAGGTGGAGCGCCGGGTGGTCGCCACCGTCGCCGGCCGGCAGGCGCTGGCCGACGGCGCGAGACAGCTGGGGCTGTGGGTGGCCGAGTCCGATGCCAACTTCGTCTGGATCCGGGTGCATGACGCCGCCGACGACCGGGCCGCCGAGCACGAGGCGGCGGTCGTTGCCGGGCTGCGCGAGCGCGACGTGCTGGTGCGCGCCGGCGCGTCGCTCGGCCGCGCCGGCTACCTGCGCGTGACCGTCGGCTCAGAGCGCGACCACGAACGCCTGCTGGCGGGTCTGGAGGCGCTCCTGCCCCACTGACCCGTGGATGCAGCCGCTGCTATACGGCGCCACTTTCATCGGCAGATACTCTCTGGTAGCGTTCGACGCCTCGCGCATGTCCGACTTCGCCCGCATCCCCTCCCTCGGTTGGTCCGGCTACGCGCGTTACTACGCCTGGCGATTTAGCTAGGCGCTCGGCCACACATCCGTTCGCCGCCCGCACACGCGCCGCGGGCACACCGCGAAGGCCGAGCGCCGAGACCAGCGCGCGCCGTCCCAGCCAGCTTCCGTACAGTTTCGCAGCAGCGAGAGGACCCGATGAACCTACCAGTCGAGTTGACTCCGAGATCCACCAGCCAGCAGGTACGCGATCAGCGCATCGAGCAGCTCGTGCCGCTGTGCACCCCGCAGGAGCTGTTCGACCAGCTGCCGCTCGATCAGGCCCGCACCGAGACGCTGCTCGACGGACGCTCCGGCGCGCACGCGATCCTCGAGGGCAACGATGATCGCCTGCTGACCGTGGTCGGGCCGTGCAGCGTCCACGATGTCGCCGCGACCCGCGACTACGCCACCCGGCTCGCTGCCACCGCCGCCGAGCACAGCGAAGACCTGCTGATCGCGATGCGCGTGTACTTCGAGAAGCCGCGCACGACGCTCGGCTGGAAGGGGCTGATCAACGATCCGCACATGGACGGCTCCGGCGACGTCAACGCCGGACTCCACCTGGCTCGCGAGCTGCTGCTCGACATCATCGGGCTGGGGCTGCCGATCGGCTGCGAGTTCCTCGACCCGATCACCCCGCAGTACATCTCCGATGCGGTCAGCTGGGGGGCGATCGGCGCCCGCACCAGCGAGAGCCAGATCCACCGCCAGCTCGGCTCTGGCCTGTCGATGCCGGTCGGCTTCAAGAACCGCACCGACGGCAACGTTCAGGTGGCGGTCGATGCCGTCCGCGCTGCGTCGGTGCCGCACGCGTTCGCCGGGATCGACGTCGACGGGCGCTCGGCGATCCTGCACACGCGCGGCAACCACGACTGCCACATCATCCTGCGCGGTGGCAAGGGACAGCCGAACTACGCTGCCGCCGACGTCGCCGCCGCGGTCGAGCTGCTGCGCCGAGCGGGGCTGCCCGAGCGGCTGATGATCGATCTCTCGCACGACAACAGCGGCAAGCGTCCCGAGCGCCAGCCTCACGTGGGCAGCGCTGTCGCGGCTCAGCTGGCCGCCGGCGAGAACGCGATCGTCGGCGTGATGCTGGAGTCGTTCATCGTCGGCGGCCGCCAGGAGATGCAGCCGGCGCGGCGGCTCACCTACGGCCAGTCGATCACCGACGGGTGCATCGACTGGGAGACGACGACCCGCGTCCTCGACGACCTGGCCGCGGCGGTGCGCCGGCGCCGCGAATGCGAGTCGCGGTCATCGGCGTCGGCCTGATCGGCGGCTCGATCGCCCTGGCCGCCGGCGACGCCGCCGGGGCCGAGGTGGTCGCCTGGGACACCGACCCCGCGGCGCTCGACACGGCCGCGCGGATCGGCGCGATCGAGCAGCCGGCGGCGAGCCTCGAGCAGGCGGTCGCCAGCGCCGAGGCGGTGTTCGTGGCGGTGCCCGTGGGGGCGCTGCCGGACACCGTCGCTCGCGTGCTGGCGGCGGCGCCGCGCGACTGCGTGGTCACCGATGTGGGCTCGACGAAGCGCGCGATCGTCGCCGGCCAGGACGATCAGCGGTTCGTCGGCGGGCATCCGCTGGCCGGGGCCGAGACCGCCGGGGTGGCGCACGCGCGCACCGACCTGTTCGACGGCGCGACCTGGTACCTGACGCCGACGCCGCGCAGCTCGGCCGTGCTGTACGAGCGCCTGCACCAGCTGCTGGTGGCGCTCGGGGCCCGCCCCGAGCCGATCGACGCCGACACCCACGACGCCATCTTGGCGCTCGTCTCGCACCTGCCGCACGTGCTCGCCAACGCGCTCGTCGCCGAGGCCACCGAGGCGCTCGCGAGCGAACGCTCCCGGCTGCCCGCGAGCGGTCCGAGCTTCCGCGACGCGACCCGGGTAGCCGGCGCCCCGAGCGCGATCTGGACCGATATCTATCTGAGCAACCGCGACGCGCTGATCGCCCAGCTCGACGCGTTCGTCGAGCGCCTGCGGAGCGTGCGCGTGCTGCTCGCCGACGGCGATGCGGCGGCGATCAGCGCCTGGAACGAGGCGGCCGCCGAGCACCGGCGGCGGCTGCTGCACGACCAGCCCGGCGGCGGCGCGCCGCCCACAGCGTGAGTCTGCCGGTGTCGCGGCGATGAGACTCGCGCGCGTCTCCCTGGGCGCGCCGCCACGGCGCTGGCAGGTGCGAGTGCCCGGCTCCAAGAGCATCACCAACCGGGCGATCCTGCTGGCGGCGCTCGCGACGGGCGAGTCGACGCTGCGCGCTCCGCTGCTTGCCGACGACACGCGCGTGATGGCGGCCGCGCTGCAGGCGCTGGGAGCCTCGGTGCGGCTGCGCGACGGCCGCGACTGGGTGGTCGGCGGCCTTGCGGGGCCGCCGACCACAGGCGCCGAGCTGTGGTGCGGCATGGCCGGCACCGTCGGTCGCTTCCTGCTGCCGGCGCTGGCGGCTGGTCGCGGCCGCTTTCGGATCGATGCGCACGAGCAGCTGCGGCGCCGGCCGCTCGCCCCGGTGCTCGACGCGCTGCGCGCCCAGGGCGCGCGGATCGACGGCGAGGCGCTGCCGCTGACGCTGACCGCGAGCGGCCTCGCCGGCGGCGAGCTGGCGGTCGACACGTCGGCCTCGAGCCAGTTCCTGTCGGGCTTGCTGATCGCCGCGCCGTTCGCGCGCACGGCGACGACGCTCCGCTTCGAGACGCTCGTCAGCCGTCCCTACCTAGAGCTGACGGTCGACGCGATGCGCGCGTTCGGCGTCGAGCCGATCATCGGCGATGGCGCCATCACGGTCGAGCCGGCGGTCTATCGAGCGACGGAGCTGGCGGTCGAGCCCGACGCCTCGACGGCCTCGTACTTCCTGGCGCGCGCGGCGATCACGGGCACGACCGCGGCGCTGCCGGGGCTCGATCTGAGCCGCTCGCACCAGGGCGACCTCGAGCTCGCGCGCCTGCTCGCGCGGATGGGCTGCGCGGTCGTCGAGACCGGCACGCTCGAGCTGACCGGGCCGGCGCGGCTGCGCGGCATCGAGGTCGACATGTCGGGCAGCAGCGATGTGTTCATGACGCTCGCTTGCGTGGCTCCGTTCGCTGAGTCCGCGACCACGATCGAGGGGATCGGTCACGCACGGGCGAAGGAGTCCGACCGCGTCGCCGCCACCGCCGAGAACCTCAGGCGGCTCGGGATCGCGGTCGACGAGGGGCGCGACCACCTGCGCGTCCATCCCGGCGCGCCGCGCCCGGCACGGCTGCCGACCTACGACGACCACCGGATCGCGATGGCGTTCGCGCTGATCGGCGCCCGCGTGCCGGTCGAGCTCGAGGATCCGGACGTGGTCGCCAAGACGTGCCCCACGTTCTGGGAGCTGTGGCGCCGCACGGGCGCGACCGTCGAGCTCGTCGAGGGCGCCCCGGCCTGATGGTGATCGCGATCGACGGTCCCGCCGGGGCAGGGAAGTCGACGGTCGCCCGTGCCGTCGCCGAGCGGCTCCGGTTCACGTACCTGGACAGCGGCGCGATGTACCGGTGCGTCGCGCTGGCGTTGCTCGACGGCGGCGGCGACCTCGGCCGGGCGTCCGAGGTCGCCGCCGCCGTCCGGATCGAGCTCTCGAGCGACGGCCGCGTGCAGCTCGACGGCCGCGACGTCAGCGACCGGCTGCGCACCCGCGAGGTGTCGGAGGCCGCCTCCCGGGTGGCGACCGATCCCCACGTGCGTCGCGCGATCGTCGCACAGCAGCGGCGCCTGCTGTCCGGCGGCGACTGGGTCGCGGAGGGACGCGACATAGGCACGGTGGTGGCGCCGGCAGCCCAGGTCAAGCTGTTCCTCACGGCCGAGCCGGCGGAGCGCGCCCGGCGGCGCGCGACCGAGCTCGGCGCCGACCCGGAGACGATCCTGGCCGAGCAGACGATCCGCGACCAGCGCGACGCCGGGCGCGCCCACTCGCCGCTGCAGCCCGCCGACGACGCCGTCATCCTCGACACCACCGGCGTCTCCCTGGAGGAGGTGGTC
>JASHQV010000257.1 GCA_030038955.1 Solirubrobacteraceae bacterium | reverse complement strand
CCGCGGTCCCGGCCGATCAGCCACTCGGCCAGATCGGTCTCGGTGACTGCGAGCCAGTAGGGATAGCTGAGTGCGCGGAAGCGGTCGATCGCGGCCTGCAGCCCGGCTTCGACGTGCTCGTGGTCGCCGGCGAGCGCGTCGGTCAGCGCCTGGCCGCGGGCGAGCTGCGCTTCGAGGTAGGGCGGGATGTGACCGGGGCGCTGGGAGCCGAGCAGCTCGATCAGGTCCTGGGCGTCTTCGAGCCGTCTCAGCTCGAGCGCCGCCTGCAGGGCTGCCGGCCAGCTGTCGCGAACCGCCTCGTTTGCCGGCGTGAGCGTCCGTATCGCCTCGGGAAGTGCGGCCCGACCGGCGGCCAGCGCGTCCGCTGCGTCCCCCTCGGCCAGCTGTGTCAACACGCGCGCGGACTGATGGATCGCCTCGAGCTCGACGTCGTCGCTGCCGAGCGCGTCCTCCAGCCGCCGCGCCAGCCACATGCGGGCTGCCTCGGAGTCGCCGCGGAGCGTCGCCAGCAGCACCTCGCGGTAGGCCAGGTAGAACAGTCCAGGGCGGTCGTCACTGTCTGCGAGCAGCTCCGCGAGCAGCTCGTCGCACTCCGTCCAGCGACCCATCGCGATCAGCACCGACAGCAGGTTTCCGGCGGCAAGCGACTCGGCGAAGCGGTTGCCGCGACGGCGGTTGAGGCTCAGCGCGGCACGAGCGTGCTCGGCTGTCTCTGGCCCGTCCCACATCAGGTCGAGGTTGGCGATGTTGGTGGCCGCGCGATACAGGACGTCGGCGAGGCCGTCGCGCTCAGCGAGGTCGCGGGCCCCCGCCAGCAGCAGCCGCGCCTCCTCCGCGCGGCCCGTGTACAGGCAGACGAGTCCCTTCTCGATCAACGCCTCGCAGAGAACGCCCGGCAGCTTCAGCGCCTGCGCCACCCCGAGGCTCCGGTCGATCGCCGTCGTCGCCTCCTCGTAGCGACCGAGCCAGGCCAGTGCACCCCCAAACACGACGCTGATCGCAGCCACATCGGGGTCGAACGGGTCAGCGCCGATCGATTCGAGCACGGCGCCAAGCCGATCCGTCGTCTCTGCCATGCGCCCCCGGCACATCAGCATCCGTCCGATCTCGGGAATCAGCCCCAGCGCCTGGCGCTCGGCGCCGAGCTTCCGGTACGTCCGGTGAGCCGTCTCGAGCAACTCCAGTGCACGTTCGTGTTGCCCGGCTTGCGCGGCCATCTCGCCGGCCGCTTGCGTCAGCGCGGCTCGCTCGGCATCGTCGCCGGCGAGCTCGATCGCCGCTCCGTAGAGGCGCTCGGCGGTCTCTGGTGCACCCACGGTGGCGGCCCGCCGACCGGCTCGCTGCAATGCCTCCAGCGTCCGCACGCGCAGCTGCTCCTCGTCGGCGTCGCCGTTGGCGGAGTGCAGTGCATCCAGGTAGTGGCCAGCGACCACCTCGGCGACGTCCTCACCGTCGTTGGGGAAGGCGCTGCGCAGGTGCTCAGCCGCGGCGAGGTGCCGCGGCTTGCGCTCCTGCCGCGACAGTAGCTCATAGGCGACCGCGCGCAGCAGCCCCTGGGCGAACGCGTACTGGCCACGGTCGGGAGACAGGCGATCTGTGCGGATCACCAGCACGCCCTTGCGCACCAGCGAGCCTAGAACCACGTCGAGTTCGTCCTCGGGGACGTCGCCGAGCGCCGCCGCGGCCGAACGTGGAAACGATCCCCCGAACACCGACATCGTCTTGACCAGCCCGCGCTCGGCTGGGTCCAGCGCATCGAGCCGCGCGGACAGCAGCGACGACAGGCTGGCCGGAACGTCGAGTGAGCCGAGCTCTCCGTCGAGCACGAGCTGCCCTTCGCGCTCGCTGAGGATGCCCCGGTCGGCGAGCGCGCGGACCGTTTCGATCGCGTACAGGGGGACGCCCTGAGCGCGGGCGATGATCTCGTCGGTAGCCGCGGCCGGCAGGTCCTCGACCAGATCTGCCAGGAGCTTGCGCATCGCGGCCTCATCCAATGGCTCGAGCCGGATCGTGGTCGCGCCGCGCCGCCCCGCGGGCCAGCCCTCGCGTCCCGCGTCGAGCTCGGGACGGGCGAGCGTGAGCATGAAGATCGGGCTCGAGGAGGACCAGTCCAACAGCTGCTCGACGAAGTCCAGCAGGCCGCTGTCGGCCCACTGCAGGTCCTCGAACACGAGCGCCACCGGCTCGTGCTCGGCGAGCCGCTCGAAGAACAGCCGCCAGCCGGCGAACAGCTCCTCCCGACCCAGCCCCGGCTCGGCGACGCCGAGCAGCGCGCCGAGACGTGGCGACACGAACGCGCGGTCGCCCGCGTCTGGCATCCACCGCTCGAGGCCGCTCTCGAGCCGTTCCCGTACCTCCTGCGCGGAGGCGTCCTCGGCGATCCCGAGGCGTTGCCGGACCATCTCCGCGAGCGCCCAGTAGGCCACCCCCTCGCCGTGCGACAGGCACCGCCCCAGGTGCCAGAGAACGGTGCTGGAGAGGCCGTCGATGTAGTTGAAGAACTCGCGGCGCAGGCGGGACTTGCCGACGCCCGCATCGGCTGTGACCGCTAGCAGTCGCGCCGAGCGGCGGTCGAGCGCCGAGTGGAACAGCTCCTTGATCAATCGCAGGTCGGCGTCGCGGCCGACGAATCCGGCTTCGAGTCCCTGCTCGCGATCAGACCCGCCGACGCCGCCCACGACCCGCACGGCGCGCCACAGGCGCAGCGGCTCGGACTTGCCCTTGACCGAGCGCTCGCCGGCGTCGACGTACGCGATCGCTGCCGAGGTCGCCTGCCGGGTGACTTCGTCGACCAGCACCGAGCCCGGCTCGGCCGCCGACTGCACCCGGGATGCGGTGTTCACGCGGTCGCCCACCACCAGACCTTCGCCGGGGCTCTCGAGCGCCGCGACCTGGCCGGTGACGACGCCTGCACGCGCGCGCAGCTCGGTGGCCCCGACCTCCTCGCCGAACGCCGTCACCGCATCGACGACCTCCAACGCCGTGCGCACGGCTCGCTCGGCGTCGTCCTCGCGCGCGACCGGCACCCCCCACACCGCCATCACCGCGTCGCCGATGAACTTCTCGATGGTGCCGCCGTAACGGTCCACCATCGAGCGGGCGAGGTCGAAATAGCGCGAGAGCAGCTCACGGACGTCTTCGGGGTCACGAGACTCGGAAAGCGTGGTGAACCCGACGAGGTCGCAGAAGAGGACGGAGGTGCGCCGCATTTCGGAGACC
>JASHQV010000256.1 GCA_030038955.1 Solirubrobacteraceae bacterium | reverse complement strand
GCCGCGGGTGGCGCCGCGGGCTCGCGCGCCGCCACCCGCGCCGCCCCCCACCATGGGGCGACCGCCTCGCTCGCGAGCTCGCTCAGCGACAGCCAGCTGGCCGGGCAGCGCGTGATCTACAGCTACCGCGGACTCGAGCCGCCGGCGGCGCTACTCCGGGCGATCCGAGCTGGCAAGGCGGCCGGCGTCGTGTTCTTCTCGGACAACATCTCGAGCAAGGCGCAGCTGAAGACCGTCGCCGCCGCGCTGCAGAAGGCGGCCGCCGACAGCCCGGTGAAGCTGCCGCTGCTGCTGATGACCGACCAGGAGGGCGGGCTCGTGCGGCGCCTGCCGGGGGCGCCGGTCGCCTCCGAGAAGCAGATCGGCTCCTCGTCGCACCCGGCGGCGGCTGCGCGTCAGGCGGGGCGTGGCGCCGGGCTCAACCTGAAGGGCGCGGGGCTGAACGTCAACCTCGCGCCGGTGCTAGACGTGTACCGCGCGGCGGGAGACTTCATCGACCAGTACGGCCGCTCCTACAGCAGCGATCCAGACACGGTGTCGGCGCTCGGCGCGGACTTCATCACGGCGCAGCAGCGCGTCGGCGTGGCCGCCACCGCCAAGCACTTCCCCGGCCTCGGCGCCGCCACCCGCAGCCAGGACACCGACACCCGCCCGGTGACGCTGAACGTGTCGCTGAGCGCGCTGCGCAAGATCGACGAGCTCCCGTACCGCGCCGCGATCGCCGCGGACGTCAAGCTGGTGATGGTCTCGTGGGCGAAGTACCCCGCGCTCGACCGCACGCATCCCGCTGGCCTGTCGGCGAAGATCGTCGGTGGCGAGCTGCGCGATCGCCTGCACTTCAAGGGCGTGACGATCACCGACGCGCTCGGTGCGGGTGCGCTGCGACCGTTCGGGATCGCCCAGCGCCGGGCCGTCGACGCCGCCGCGGCCGGCATGGACCTGCTGCTGTGCGCGCGCACCAACGACCTTGATGACGCCGTCTCCCAGGGAGCCGCTGCGGCCGCCGGCCTGGCGCAGGCGCTCGCGGCCGGCCGGCTCGGCCGGACCACGTTCGTCGCCTCAGTCAACCGTGTGATGGCGCTGCGCCGCAGCCTCGAGCGGTGAGAGCCTACGGCGCGCCACTGGCGCGCGTGCCCGGATAGCGTTCTCGCACCCGTGCGCGCCGCCTGCATCGACATCGGCTCGAACACGACGCGGCTGCTGGTGGCCGACTGCGACGGACAGCGCCTGCGCCGGGTGCACGAGGCCCGCGTGCTCAACCGGCTCGGCGCGGCGCTCCGGCGCGACGGGACGATCAGCGCGCATACGCTGACTGAGCTCGGCGAGGTCGTCGCCGCCCAGCTCGAGGCGGCCCGGCGTCTCGGGGCGGCGCCGGTACGCTGCGTCGGCACCGCCTCGGTCCGGGCGGCGGCCAACCGCGAGCAGCTGGTGAGCTGGATCCGGCGGCGCTGCGACGGGCTCGCCGTCGAGGTGCTGTCGGACGCCGACGAGGCGCGGCTCGCGTTCCTCGGTGCCGCCCGCACGCTGGCCCGCATGCCCTCGGGACGGCTCGGCCTCGTCGACGTCGGCGGCGGCTCCTCGGAGCTGGTGGTGGGCGACCACGATGGCGGCGTCAGCTGGTGGGTCTCGCTGCCAATCGGATCGGGCCAGCTGACGGGCGAGCTGGTGCGCTGCGACCCGCCGTCGCACGATCAGCTCGACCGCCTCCGCTCCCGGGTCGAGGCTGCGCTCGAGTCGGTCACGCCGCCCCGGGTGGCGCTGGTGCTGGCGGTCGGCGGCAGCGCCACCTCGTTGCTGCAGGTGACCGGCGACGTGCTCGACGAGCGTGCGCTGGAGCGCTGCCTCGAGGTGCTGACGGCCGCTCCGGCGGACCGCGTGGCGGTCGCCACCGGGCTCGAGGCCGAGCGCGTCAAGCTGCTGCCGGCGGGCCTCCTGATCCTGCGCGCGGCGGCGCAGCGCTTCGAGCGACCGCTGCTGGTCGGGGCCGGAGGCCTGCGCGAGGGCGTTGTGCTCGAGCTCGCCGCCGGCAGCTGAGCCGCAGGCGGTCGCCGCTCGAGCTCGCGGGCGGCCGCTGCCTTACCAGCCGCCGCGCCAGTCGACGCTCGCCGCCCGCCGCTTGGCGGCGTCCAGACGCGCGTGCTTGCGGTGCTCCAACCAGCCCTGGATCAGCGAGAAGACGACGACGATCACCGCGAAGAACGCGATCGTCATGAACATCGCGTTGGCGACGACGGTGTCGTTGGTCTCGCCGTACAGGCCCTGGCCGCCGTGGGTGACGGCCAGCGCGGCGGGCGCGAAAGCCAGCAGCGCGGCGAACGGGGCGAGCACCAGCACGAGTCTGAGGCGACGGCGCATAGGCGGCAAGATAGCTCAGATTCAGGCGCCGCGACCGCTCAGGCGGTTCGCGCCTGAGCGGCGTCGCGCACTGCGTCGAGCGCGGCGACCAGCGGCCGGTTGTAGGTGGCGCCCGCCGTGCTCACCTGGAGGTGGCGGATCGGCGTCTCGAACACCTCCGCCTGCAGCGCCGCGACCAGCTCGCGCTGCTTGTGGGGAGGCACCAGGTCGTCCTCGGAGGTGAGCACGACCGCGCACGGCACGTCCAGCGGGCGCAGCCAGGGACGCGAGTCGAAGCGCCCCAGCTCGCGGCCGGCCTCGGCGACGTCGCGGGCGCTGTGGCGCATCAGCTCGGACTCGACCCACGCCGCCTGCGGCCCGTCGGCGAGCCGGTTGCGCCGCAGTCCCCAGCCCCACAGCTGCGCCGGGAACAGCGCCAGCCCGACGCCGATCGCGCCCATCGTCCGCCAGTAGCGCCTCACCCCCGGCTCCTGCCAGTGCTGCGCGGTGGCGCTGAGGACCACGCCCGACACCGCGTCTGGCTGCTCGCGGGCGATCAGCTGCGCGATCGCGCCGCCCATCGAGTACCCGGCGATCAGCGCTGGCGCCAGCCCGAGCGTGCGCAGCACGCCGGCGGCGTCGGCGGCGCAGTCGCTGAGCGAGAACGGCACCAGCGAGCGTAGGCCGCGACCGTGGCCGCGATGGTCGATCGCCAGGACCCGGTACCCCGCGGCCGCGAGATCCCGGTAGACGCCCACCCAGTTGAGGTCGGCGGTGGCCATCCAGCCGTGCAGCAGCATCACCGCCGGCTGCTCCGAGTCGCCCGCCCCGTTCACGCCGGTGTCGCGCAGGAAGAACTCGCCGCGTCCCTTCACGTGCACCGTCCGCGAGGGCGGCAGCTCGACCGGAGGCTCGGGTGGGAAGTCGGAGAGCGTCATCGCGTCAGCGTATCCCCCTAGATCCGAGCGCTTCCGGCTCGCGCTCGCTTCCTACCATGGTGGGCTGCAATGGCCGTCGTGATCGCATCGGATCTTGGCAAGGAGATCGCCGGACAGCCGCTCCTGCGCGGGGTCTCATTCAAGCTCGAGCGCCGCGACCGGATGACGCTGTCGGGACGCAACGGCGCCGGCAAGACGACGCTGCTGCGGATGCTGGCCGGCGAGACCGGGATCGACGCCGGCGAGCTGGTGCTGAGCAAGGGCGTCAGGGTGTCGCTGCACGACCAGCGGCCGCCGTCGACGATCTGGTCATCCGGGCAGTCCGACGGTGCCGGTCGCGGTCTCAGCCTGCGTGACTACGTCCGCTCCGGCGCGCCCGAGCTGCTCGCGCTGGAACGCGAGCTGGCGCAGCTCGAGCAGCGCATGGCGGGCGGTGACTACGCGGAGCCGACGCTGACGCGGTACGCCGACGCGCAGTCGGCGCTCGAGCACGCCGGCGGCTACACCTGGCATCAGCGGGCGATGGCGACGCTGCGTGGTCTCGGGTTCGACGAAGGCGACTTGGAGCGGCCGCTGGCGACGCTGTCGGGCGGCGAGCTGACGCGCGCCTCGCTCGGACGGGCGCTCGCCGGCGACCCCGACCTGCTGCTGCTCGACGAGCCCACCAACCACCTCGACATCG
>JASHQV010000255.1 GCA_030038955.1 Solirubrobacteraceae bacterium | reverse complement strand
CGCGAAGCTCGCCGGGGTCACGCGCGAGTCGGCCGGATCCAGATCCGACCCGATCCGCTCGACCAGCTGCGGGATCCAGTTCGCCAGCGCCACCGGGTCCACGTGGGCACCGACGCCCGCGCCGACCTCGCCGCCCTCGGCCTCGCCGCTACCTGCGGCAGCCCCCCCGTCGCTGCCGAGCGCCGCCTCGAAGTAGTCGGCAAGCTCGCTCCGGAACGCCAGCTCGCGGGCGCGCTCGGCCGGCAGCCCCAGCTCGCGCTCGAGCCGCACCGCCCGCTCGGCCGGCAGCTCCGGCAGCGCCGCCCGCGCGGCGTCCAGCATTTCTGGCGTGACCACCAGCGCCATCAGGTCGGGCTCGGGGAAGTAGCGGTAGTCGTGCGCCTCCTCCTTGCTGCGCAGCGGCGTCAGCCGGCCGCTGACCGGGTCGAAGTGCAGCGTCTCCTGCACGACCGCCTGGCCGGCGTCGAGCAGCCCCGCCTGGCGCTGCATCTCCGCCTGCACCGCATCGTGCAGGAAGCGGAACGAGTTCATGTTCTTCAGCTCAGTCCGCGTTCCGAGCTCGTCGGATCCACGGCGGCGGATCGACACGTTCGCGTCGCAGCGCAGCGAGCCCTGCGACATGTCCACGTCCGACACCCCCAGCGCCCGCACCGTCGTGCGCAGCAGCCCGAGCCACTCCCGCGCCTGCTCGGCCGAGTGCAGGTCTGGCTCGGCGACGATCTCCACCAGCGGCGTGCCGCCGCGGTTGAAGTCGACGATGCTGCGATCGGAGCCGTGGATCCGCCCGCTCTCCCCGAGGTGCACGAGCTTGGCGGCGTCCTCCTCGAGGTGGACGCGGTGGATGCGCACGTCGCCGAGCCGTCCGCCGCGGCACAGCGGCACGTCGTACTGGGAGATCTGGTAGCCCTTGGCGAGGTCGGGATAGAAGTAGTTCTTGCGGTGGAACTGGGAGCGCTCGACGATCTCGCACCCGAGCGCCAGCCCGATCATGATCGTGAACTGCACCGCGCGGCCGTTGATCGCCGGCAGCGTTCCGGGCAGCCCCAGGCAGACCGGGCAGGTGTGGATGTTCGGCTGCTCGCCGAACGACAGCTCGCAGCCGCAGAACATCTTCGTGCGGGTGCTGAGCTGCACGTGGATCTCGAGCCCGATCACGGGCTCGTAGTCGGCGAGGCTCACGCCACCGCTCCCGGGTCGAGCTCCCCGCCCCTCCCGGCGCCCCCAAGGGCGCCGCCATCGTCACCGACCGCCCCCTCCCGTGCGCGGCTGCCGTCGAATCCGATCGCGCGCTCGAGCGCGTACGCCGCCTGCAGCAGCCGGTTCTCGCTGAACGCCGGGCCGGACAGCTGGAAGCCGACCGGCAGTCCCTCGCTGAGCCCCGAGGGGATCGAGATCGCCGGGATCCCGGCGAGCGGCATCGGCACCGTGCAGAAGTCGTTGAGGTACATCGCCAACGGGTCGTCGAGCTTGGCGCCGAGCTCGAAGGCCGTCCACGGGCTGGTCGGCGTGACCACGAAGTCGAACCTCGAGAACGCCTCGCGGAAGTCGTCGGAGATCTTCGTGCGCACCTTCAGCGCGGTGCCGTAGTAGGCCTCGTAGTAGCCGCTCGACAGCGCGTAGGTGCCGAGCATGATCCGCCGCTTGACCTCGGCCCCGAAGCCCCTCCCGCGCGTGCGCTCGTACATCTGCTCGAGCCCATCGTCGCCGCCCACACGCAGGCCGTAGCGGACGCCGTCGAACCGCGCCAGGTTGGCCGACGCCTCCGCCGGGGCGATCAGGTAGTAGGCGGACAACGCGTGCGGCGCGTGCGGCAGCCGGCACGACTCGACGCTCGCCCCGAGCCGCTCGGCCAGCGCCACCGTCTCCTCGAAGCTGCGGCGCACGCCGGGGTCGACGCCGCCCTCGGCCCCCACCAGCTCCTCGGGGACACCGAGGCGGACGCCCTTCAGATCGTCGCGGTCGGGCAGCGCGATCTCCTCGGGGAACTGCACCGAGGTGGAGTCGCGTCGGTCGTGGCCGATCATGTGTCGCAGCAGCAGCGCACAGTCGGTCACGTCGCGCGTCAGCGGGCCAGCCTGGTCGAGCGAGGATGCGAAGGCGATCATCCCGAACCGCGAGACGGCCCCGTACGTCGGCTTCATCCCGACGATCCCGCACAGCGCCGCCGGCTGTCGGATCGAGCCGCCGGTGTCGGTGCCGATCGCCCACGGCGCCAGCCCGGCGGCGACCGCCGCGGCGCTGCCCCCCGACGACCCGCCGGGCACGCGGCCACGATCCCATGGATTGAGCACCGGCCCGTAGGCGGAGTTCTCGTTCGAGGAGCCCATCGCGAACTCGTCCTGGTTGGTCTTGCCCAACAGCGGTGCCCCCGCCTCCGCCAGCCTGCGGACGACGGTGGCCGTGTACGGCGGCCGGTAGCCCTCGAGGATCCGCGACCCCGCCTGCGAGGGCACCCCTTCGGTGCAGAACAGGTCCTTGACCGCGAGCGGGATGCCGGCCAGCTCGGCGCCGGCGGCCTTGGGGCTCGCCGGCGCCGCGTCCGCCACCCACAGGAACGCGTTCAGCGAGTTGCTCGCGGCGCGCGCGCGGTAGACCTCGAACACCTCCTCCGCGCTCAGCTCCCCCGCCCGCACGGCGGCGCCCGCCTGCGCGGCGGTCAACTCCAGCAGCCCGGCGGTCATGAAGGATCGGCGCCGGGGCTGGGCACGCCGAAGCCGCCCGCGACCGGCTCGGGAGCGGGCGCCAGCGCGAGCTCGCGCGGCAGTGACGGCTCGGGCTCGTCGTCACGGAGGGCGCCGGCCACGTCGATCACGTGCGCGGTCGGCTCAACTCCCTCGAGCTCGAGCTCGCGGATCTTCTCGATGTGGTCGAGCACCTTCGACAGCTCGATCGCCATCCGCTCGAGCTCCCCCTCGCTCAGCTCGAGCCGGGCGAGCTGGGCCACGTGCATCACCTGTTCGCGCGACAGCATCGGACGCCGATTCTAGGACGGCCAGAGCGAGCGTCGCCGCCGGCAGGAACGCAGCGCCGTCCGCCGTAACTGGTAGACACCGCACGCAAGCCAATTGGAGGTGTGACAATGAGACTTGGGCAGCGGCTGGCGAGACCGGCGATGCTGTCGTTCCTGGCCGTAGCGATGTTGGCCGTGGCTCCAGCCGCAGCGCGGGCGACCACGACCAACTTCGACCCGTCGGCCGGTAGCTACACGATCGACACCACGACGTTGAAGCTGACCGGTCCGGGGACCGACATCACGGGCACCGCGGTCGACGGTATCGCCGTGTTCAGCTTCGACGACGTCTCGATCCCGGCGGGGGCGACGATCACCGCCTCGGGGTCGCGCCCGCTCGAGATCGTTGCAAGCGGCAGCTTCGCGCTGGCGGGAACGATCGACGCCAGCGGCACCAGCGCCACGACGGGCGACGCGGGTCCGTACCCCGCCGGTCCCGGGGGTGGCCAGGGCGGCGATGACTACACATCCGGCGGGTCGGGATCCGGAGGGGGCGCGATCGGAACGACCTACTCCGACGGTGGCGGCGGCGGCGGCTTCGGCGGCGGCGGCGCCAGCGGTGGCACCGATGGAGGTAGCGGCGGCGCCGGTGGCGCCGCGTACGGCGACCTCAACACGGCCCTGCAGGGCGGCAGCGGCGGCGCTGGCGCCAGCTCTGTCGGCGGCGGCGGTGGCGGCGGCGGCGTCGAGCTCAGCGCCAATGCGCTGACGATCGCCACCACCGGGTCGGTGCTGGCCAACGGTGGCAACGGCAACGGCGGCCCTGAGGGCGCCTCGGGCGGGGGCTCCGGCGGGGGCATCCTGCTGCACGCCGATACGATCGACGTGACCGGCACGGTCAGCGCCGACGGCGGCCAGGGCGGCACCGGGGGCTGCTGCGGCGACGGTGGCGGCGGTGGCGGCGGTCGTGTCGCCTACCAATACGTGACGTTGACAGCGGCCGGGTCGCCGACGGTGGCGGGCGGAACCTCCGGCACGAGTGGCCCCTACGGGCACGGCGAGGAGAGCCCGGAGGCGACGGGCGCGACCGGCGTGATCACCGAGGCGCAGCCGGGATCCGCCACGACCGGCAGCACGAGCTCGGTCAAGCGCACCTCGGCGACCGTGCACGGCACGGTCAAGCCGAACGGGTACTCCGCGACCTACCAGTTCCAGTACGGAACCTCCACCGCCTACGGCAAGACCGCCCCTGCGACGCCGGCCAGCGCCGGCTCCGGTTCGGGCGCAGTCACGGTCTCGGCCGCGCTGACGGGCCTCGCGTCCGGCAAGACCTACTATTACCGGCTGGTCGCCTACTCGCTCGGCTTCACCGTGACCGGCGCGGACAGGACGTTCAAGACCGCCAAGAAGTCAAAGCCGCACGTGACCACCGGGGGCGCAGCCTCCGTCAAGGCGCGCAGCGCGGAGATCAAGGGATCGGTGAACCCAGAGGGCAGTCGAACGAAGTACTACTTCCAGTACTACGCCTCGGGTCACGCGATCAAGACGACGCCCACCAGGAGCGCGGGATCACGCTCCAAGTCCGAGAGCGTCTCGGCGATCGTGTCGAGCCTGTCCCCCTCGACGACCTACCACTACAGGATCGTCGCCAAGGATCCGTCGGGGACAGCTCGCGGCAGGTGGCGCACGTTCGCGACGAGAGCAGCGGCACCGGTGTTCACCGGCTGAGCTCAGGGTCCGTAGAAGATTAGTTCGCGTTTTTGGCGGCGTCTGGACGCGCCTGCCACGCCCAGCCACTCCCCAGGCTTCACGACTAATTCTCCTACGGACCCTAACTCAGAGGCGGCGGGCGGTGCGCAGCCGGATGGCTGCGCACCGCCCGCCAGCTGACGGCGAACGCCGTCGCGAAGCTGTCCCACAGCCGCTGCAGGGTGAACGCCACGCCAATCGCCACGCACGGCAGGAACGCGAGCTCGAGCCGCATGCCGGTAAAGTTTGCCGCCAGCGCAACGATCCCGGCAGCACCGATGATCCCGCCCCGGGCAAGCAGGAACAGCGGCTCCCGGCGGGGAGCTGCCACGAAGAAATAGGCGAACGCCGCGATCACTGCCACCGCGACGGCGTACCACAGCGACCTGTGATGCAGGCTGTCCGGGTACAGGAGGTCAAGGTGCAGGACGTGCACGATTGCGCCGGGGTACCGGCTGATCACATACGACCAGCCGGGGTGCGCAAGCAGGCGGAAATTGTTCAGCGCGTAAGACAGCT
>JASHQV010000254.1 GCA_030038955.1 Solirubrobacteraceae bacterium | reverse complement strand
TCGACCTCTACGAGCTGGCGGCCGAGTCGCAGCGGCGGGTGAGCGACTACACCGGCCTGCGCCCGGCGCGGCCGCTGCCTCCGCCCGAGGGCGTCAGCCGGCGCGAGTGGGTGGCCAGCAACATCCGCTCGACCCGGGCGCTGCTCGACCCGGTGGTGACCCGTGCCGGCAAGGGACTCGGGAAGGCACGGCCGGCGGTCCAGATCGCGATGGGGGCGGCGCTGAGCGCCGAGGTGGGGCTGGTGGTGGGCTATCTGGGACGGCGAGTGCTCGGCCAGTACGAGCTCGTGCTGCTCGACGAGGCGGCCGCCGAGCACCCGCCGCGGCTGCTGTTCGTGCTTCCCAACCTGGGCCAGGCGATGGCCAGCTTCGACGCCGACGAGCGCGAGTTCATGACCTGGGTGACGCTGCACGAGGTGACGCACGCCCTCCAGTTCGGTGCCGTGCCGTGGCTGCATGCGCACCTGGCAGGCCTCGTCGAGGAGCTGCTGCGGACCGCCGAGCTGCGCCTCGACACGGGCCGCAGGCGCCACCTGCCGAGCCGCAGCGAGCTGCGGCGGATGGCAGGGGCGCTGCGCCACGGCGACCTCGTCGGCGTCGTCATGAACCAGGCCGAGCGGCAGACGGTCGACCGCGTACAAGCTGTGATGGCGGTGATCGAGGGGCACGCGGAGCACGTGATGGACGCCGTCGCCCCCGACCTGCTGCCGTCGCTGCCGCGGCTGCGGCAGGGGCTCGACGCTCGCCGGCGCACGCAGTCGCTGATGTCGCGGCTGGTCGGCAGGCTGCTCGGGCTGGAGCTGAAGCTGCGCCAGTACGAGCGGGGCAAGCAGTTCTGCGACGCGATCGTCAGCGCGAGCGGGACGGCGGCGCTGGAGCACGTGTTCTCTGCACCCGAGGCGCTGCCGACGCTGCGTGAGATCGAGGATCCACCGGCCTGGCTGGCGCGCACGGCGGCCGCCCGCGCCGCCGCGTGAGCACTCGACCCGCCGCCTGGGCGCGCGACCCGGCCGCGTAAGCGCACGAGACCCAGCCGCGGGAGCGCACGACCCGGCCGCGTGCGCACACGACCCACGCTCGCCCGAGGCCCGCAGCAGCGGTTTTGCAACGAAAAAGCAACACGTCTGTAACCAGTCGCGGCGGCCGGGTTACAAACATGTGTTCGGGGTATCCGAGAACGGGCAGGGGCTACCCCGGGACGCTGCTAACTTGAATTCCTACGTGAGCGGAGTAATCGGAGATCATGGCTACCACCAGTAACCCAGAGAACACCGGCGGCACTGAGCCGCAGACAACCACTGACGCCGCGACTGGCGCCGCGCGACAGCAGAGCAGCGGCAGCACCGCCGCTCGGGCAACCGCCGGCAACGTGGCTCGGGCGAGCGCCCGCACGCCGCGCAGCGGTAGCACCACGACGCGTCGCACGACCACGACTCGACGCAGCACCAGCCGCCGCCGCGCCGCGACGGGCACGGCCGCCCGGCGGGTGTCGGCGACGACGACCTCGACGCAGCCGCGCACCCCGGTCTCGCAGGCCGGTGAGCTGGCCGGGCGCGTCGTGCTGGTGCCGATCGGCGCCAGCCTGATCGTTGGCGATGGCGTCGTCTCGACGGTCAAGGACCTCGCCACCCGGTATCGCACGCGGGCCGGCATCGGCGACGAGCTGAAGCGGTTCGAGCGCCGCGGCGCGACTGCGCGCGACCACCTCGAGCGCCGGGTCCGCCGCCAGCGCGGCCGGTTCGAGCGCGAGCTGCGGCAGCGTCGCCATCGCGTCGAGCGGACCGTCAAGCAGAACCGCCGGCGCCTCGAGCGCGAGGTGCGCCAGGTTCGGCGCGACGTGGAGCGCCAGTCGAGTGCCGTGTCGTCTCGTTTTGACAGGCTGGTCACAGAAGCCCAGGGGTTGATCGGCTAGCCTGGACTGCAACGGCTTCCCCCGCCCGCGCCCCGAGGAGAGCGTCCGGCGGGAGGGGTTCGCCGGCCTCATATCTCCGCCGGTGGACGTAGTACCTCTCCTCCCTCAACCGCCGGGGCGTCACGCGAGTGGCGCCCCGTCGGTGCTTAAGCGGGCTCGCCCCGTCGGTGCTTGAGCGAGCCGCGTCCCCGAAGCGGGCCGCGGCGCAACTGCTCAGGCGGGAGGCGGCGCCGCCGCCTGCTCAGGCGCCGCCGCCTGCTCAGGCGCCGTCGCCTGCTCGGGTGTCGCCGCCCGCTCGCGCAGCTGCGGCGGCGCCGCCGGCGCCGCGTCGGGCTCGAACCGCCGCTCGTAGATGCGGCAGCGCTTTGCGATGTGGCCGCCCATCGCCTCGAGCCCGCGGTTCATCGACGAGTTCGTCTCGAGGATCCAACCCGCCTCGCCCCACTCGATCGGCGTCACCGCGGCGGCATCGAAGTGCGCCATGTACAGGGCCGCCGCCACGCCCGTGTGCTGGTACTCGGGCAGCACGCCGAGGAAGCCGACGCGGACGCGGTCGAGCGTGCGCCTGCCGGTCAGGTAGTACCACCAGCCGAGCGGCAGCAGCCGTCCCTTCATCTTCTTGTAGACCTGGTTGATGTCGGGGATCGTGATCGCCATCGCGATCGTCTTGCCGTCTTGCTCGGCGACCATGAACCAGTGCCGGTCGTAGATCAGGCGGTAGGTGATCGCGAGGTCGTCCAGATCCTCGCCGGAGTAGGGGACGAAGCCCCAGTTGTGCGACCAGGCGGCGTTGTAGACCTTGGCGAACTCGTTCAGCTCCTCGCGCAAGTGCAGCCACGACATCTTGCGGATCGTGATCCCGTACTTCTCGTGGCAGCGCTCCGCCAGCTTCGGCAGGATCGGCAGCATCCCGTGCTCCCGGTAGGCCAGCTCGAGGTGCCAGTGGAGCACGTCGATCGCCTTCTCCAGCCCGGCCGCCTCGACGCGCTCCTGGTAGTAGCGGGGATGCCAGGGCTGGCGGATCATCGGCTCGAGCTCGTGCCCCTCGATCAGGACGCCACACTCGTCGTTCATGACGAAGTCCATCGGGCCGACCATGCGGTCGCGGCCGCGCTCCCGCAGCCACTGCTCGGCGGCGCTCAGCAGCGCGTCCATCACCTCCTGGTCGTCCTCCAGCTCGAGGAACCCGAACAGCCCCCAGCGGTTGACGTGGAAGTCGTTGAAGTTGCGGTCTATCTGGGCGCTGACCCGACCCACCACCCGGCCCTGGCGGCGGGCCAGGAACAGCTCGGCCTCGCCGTGCTTGAAGAACGGGTTGAGCTTGCGGCTGAGGTACGCGTAGCGCTCCAGCTTCAGCGGCGGGATCCACGGGGTCCGGGCGTGCAGGCTGTACGGGAAGTCGACGAACTCGCGCAGCTCGCGGAAACCCCGTACCGGCTTGACCTCGACGGCCACGCCAGCTCCTATGTCCACCCCCATGCGCGGAAACCTACCGCAACGGTCTGTCAGAATGGGACCATGCCGACTAGAGACCAAGCCCTCGATGCGCTTCGTTCCGTGATCGACCCCGAGCTGCGGCGGGACATCGTCGAGCTCGGAATGGTCCGCTCGCTCGACGTGCATGCCAACGGCGTGATCGACGTGATGGTGTCGCTGACGACGCCTGGCTGCCCGATCCGCAACCACTTCCAGACCGGCGTCACGGGCGCCCTGCGCGAGCTCGACGGCGTCACCGGCGTCAACCTCAGCTTCGACGTGCTGTCCGATCAGGAGAAGCAGGACCTGGGCCGTCAGCTCGGGCGCGGCACGCTGCCCGCGGGCGCGCTCGCCCAGGTGCAACATGTGATCTGCGTGGGCTCTGGCAAGGGCGGCGTCGGCAAGTCCAGCGTGACCGCCAACCTGGCGGCGGCGCTCGCCGCCGAGGGCAAGCTCGTCGGGGTGCTCGACGCCGACGTGTGGGGCTACTCGCAGCCGCGGATGCTCGGGCTCGGCGCCGAGCGGCCAAAGGTCAGCGGTCAGAAGCTGATCCCGCTGGCCGCCCACGACGGGATCAAGGTGATGTCGATCGGCTTCTTCGTCGAGCAGGACGCCGCGGTCGTGTGGCGCGGGCCGATGCTGCACAAGGCACTGCAGCAGTTCCTCGAGGACGTCGACTGGGGCCAGCTGGACTACCTGCTGATCGACCTGCCTCCGGGCACCGGCGATGTCTCGATGACGCTCGCCCAGCTGCTCCCGGACGCCAAGTTCGTGATCGTCACGACGCCGCAGCCGGTGGCACAGAAGGTCGCGCGGCGCTCGGCCGAGATGGCCACCAAGCTGAAGCTCGAGGTGGCCGGCGTGATCGAGAACATGGCCGATTTCGTGACCCCGAGCGGAGAGCGCTACGCGATCTTCGGCACGGGCGGCGGCCAGCTGCTGGCCGACGAGCTGGAGGTACCGCTGCTCGGCAGGGTGCCGCTGACGATGGCGTTGCGCGAGCAGTCCGACTCCGGGCTCCCGCTCGTGTTCGCCAACCCCGACGACCCGGCCGCGCAGGCGATCCGGGAGGCCGCTCATGGCCTGATCGCGATCGGCGGCATCGACCTGCCGATCGCCGCCGAGCCCGCGGCGCCGAAGCCCGTCGGGATGTCGCTGCCGATGGCCTAACGGCGGCGAGGCGCCGCGCTCAGCGCTTGCGGAAGTAGTCCGCGTTGATCTCGATGAACTGCTGCCACTCCTCCGGCAGCTGGTCCTCGGCGAAGCAGGCGTCGACCGGGCAGGCCTCGACGCAGGCGTCGCAGTCGATGCACTCCTCGGGATCGATGTAGAGCATCTCGACGTTGTCGTAGTCGGGCTCGTCCGGGGTCGGGTGGATGCAGTCGACCGGGCATACCTCGACGCACGAGTTGTCCTTCGTGCCGATGCAGGGCTCAGCGATGACGTAGGCCATGGAGGTGTCGCGTTGCGCGGGAGAGGAGAGGCCGCGATTGTACGTGAGCGAAGCCGACGACGCCCGGGCGTCGATCGGGGGGTGATGCACTTAATGCTCCCTGTGGACGCATTAAGTGCATCACCCCCCCAGCGGCCGCGGAGCTGACCCCTTTCAGAGCGCGGGACGCCGCGCGGCCCACGGGAGCGCTTGCTCGAGCTGCGTCGCGACCGCCAGCAGCACGTCCTCGCGGGCCGGCCGGGCGATCAGCTGCACCGAGGTCGGCAGCCCGTCGTCGCCGTGGTACAGGGGTAGCGCGATCGCCGGCTGGCCGGTGACGTTGACGATCGCCGTGTACGGCGTGAACGCGCCCGAGCGGCGGTAGTTGCCC